>NZ_KV837032.1:0-28221 GCF_001838465.1 Staphylococcus sp. HMSC061G12 | reverse complement strand
TTGACATATTGTCATTCAGTTTTCAATGTTCATTCGGTTTATTTTTCCGACTCACAAGAATCAATTATACTCTCTTAAAACTTCAAAGTCAACACTTTTTTAAAAGTTTTTTTAAGAAGTTTTTTCTATGTGATTGTTGAAGTTATTTGTTTCGTTCGTTCAACAGGTATTAACTATACTAGCTTCTGCGTTTTTTTGCAACCCTTAAAACCCATCTTTTTTCGCTCTTAAACTACTCGATGACGCTATTTTCCGTACTTTTATTCTGATGAAACTTGTAATGTTCGTTAAATATCCCCTTACATTTCTATAACCCTTCACAATCTCTTAACATTCCTCACAAAAACCAAACTTTATTTTTTCTAAAAAAGTTTTAAAAAAGTGCAGAAGGGCATAATAAGAGGTTGAACCTCTAGTATTATGACACTTCTGCACTGATTTTACATCTCTGTTCTGCCAGCAATTGCGCGTGACAAAGTCACTTCATCTGCATATTCTAAGTCTCCGCCTACAGAAAGACCTTGCGCCAATCTTGTTACTTTAATACCGATTGGTTTCACAAGTCGAGAAATATACATTGCTGTCGATTCACCCTCTAAGTTAGGATTCATCGCAAGAATCAATTCTTTTACTTCTTCATCTTTTAATCGTTCTATTAATGAAGGAATATTAATATCCTCCGGCCCGATACCATCCATTGGAGAGATTGCACCATGCAATACATGATATAACCCTTTATACTCCCTCATTTTTTCCATTGCAATAACATCCTTGTCGTCTTCAACCACACAAATGACAGAACGATCTCTCTGTTTATCTTGGCAAATATAACAAGGGTCTTCTTCAGTAATATGACCACATGTACTGCAATATGTTAATTCACGTTTGACATCTACAAGCGCTTTTGCGAATTGAACGACGTCATCTTCTTTCATATCTAAGACATGAAATGCCAGACGTTGTGCCGTTTTCGGCCCAATGCCTGGCAATTTCATGAAACTATCAATAAGTTTCGAAATTGGTTCTGGATAATGCATGGCTTATCACATTCCAGGAATGTTCAAGCCTTTAGTGTGTTTGCCTAAGCGTTCTGATGTTAATTCATCTGCTTTATTCATCGCT
This sequence comes from Staphylococcus sp. HMSC061G12, assembly GCF_001838465.1. Classification (NCBI taxonomy): domain Bacteria; kingdom Bacillati; phylum Bacillota; class Bacilli; order Caryophanales; family Staphylococcaceae; genus Staphylococcus; species Staphylococcus sp. HMSC061G12. Next base: position 27,099 of record NZ_KV837032.1, on the reverse strand, counting down.
TCATTTGTAGCAGCTAACACTAAATCTTGAAGCATTTCAACATCATCTGGGTCGACTGCTTCTTCATTGATTTCAACATCCACGACTTCTTTATGACCTGTTACAGTTACAGTCACCATACCGCCGCCTGCTGTACCTTTAACTCTTTCGTCTTTTAATTTTTCTTGCTCTTCAGCCATTTTCTTTTGCATTTTCTGCATTTGTTTCATCATTTGTTGCATATTTCCGCCACCGCGCATAATATAGTTCCTCCTTAGATTCTAGCTTTATTATTCAACATAAGTCTAAGATACAAGAGTTCAATCGTATTCAATCGATTTTTTTACTTATAATGGAAGAAACCCATTATTTACTCTCCTACCTCTTCTATTGATATGCAAATTATAACACAAAGCACACAGGTCTTTCGACAATGATGGTATCTGAAAGGCTGTGTGCTGTATTTACTTTATTCTTCATCCATGACATGAACAGTGTCTTCACCAAACATGTCTTTGGCTTTTTGAACAATATCATCTTGAGGTGCTTCTTGTTTCGTTTCTGTTTGGTTTGCTTGTTGATTACGTTTTCGATTTTGAAGATATTCAGAGCGTACTTGCCTCCATTGGTCTGCAGGTACACCGACAACTGCAACATCTTTGTTGATAATACTGCGTACAACTTCTTCTAAGTTTTTACGTTTCTCATCATCGTCATTTACGATTTCACAATGAATCTCTGCTTCAAATTGAACCAAGACGCTTTTTTCACTCGCTGCGACTGGAATAGAGTTTTGCAATAAACTCACTAATGCTTTTTGATTGTGATTTTTCGCATAATCAATTACTTCTTGCCAATGCTCTTTTAATAATTGAATATCTTCTTTATTCGCATTATCTAGTACCTTCGCAATTTGCGTCATAGAGTAGCTATTCTTACTCTTACGACGCCCTCTAGAGGCTGTATGTTGCTTAGGTGGAGTGTTCACTTGTGGAACACCTTGTTGTTTTAAAGCGTGCAATTCTTGCTCAAGATGTTCTAAACGTTGTAATAAAGCACTATTAACATCATTGGCACCTGCTGTTTGCGTTGCTTGCGGTTGATTCATTGAAGTTTGAGGCTCTGATGTTTTAGAAGCTCCACCCGCTTTAATCAATTCCGCCAATTTAACTAATAATACTTCAAAGTGTACGTTTTGATTTACACTAAAACGCACAGATACTAATGTATCATTAATTAAATCAATCATTTTATATAAGGTATCAAAGTCAAAGCTCATCAAAGCATCATATTCTGTTTGATTTTGGGCTGTTTTATTCATAATCGTATCACGTACAAAGTAAATCAGATCATTAATTAAACGATTGACTTCCTTACCGTCTTCTATAAATTGATGATAGCGTGCAAAAGCTGCTTTCACTTCTCCATTTGCGACATCATTTAATAAAGCATTCAGAGAAGCTTCATCTACACTACCAGTTACATTCAACGCATCTTGCAATGTTAAGTGTTCATCACCGAATGCAATCGCTTGGTCCATGATACTCAATGCATCACGCATACCGCCTTCTGAAGCTTTCGCAATAAACGCAATCGCTTCTTCATCGAATTCAATATGTTGAGATTTTGCAACATAACGCAAACGATCAATAATTTGATCTAAACTGATAGCTTTGAAATCAAAGCGTTGCGCACGTGAAATAATAGTAGGCGGAATTTTATGCGGTTCCGTTGTCGCCAGAATAAAAATAGCATGTGCTGGCGGTTCTTCTAACGTTTTTAACAACGCATTAAATGCACCCGTTGTCAGCATATGCACTTCATCGATAATATAGACTTTATATTTTGATTGTGATGGTGCGTATTTTACTTTATCTCGTATGTTTCTGATTTCATCGACACCATTATTACTTGCTGCGTCAATTTCAATGACATCTGAATTAGAGCCTTGCGTAATACTCTTACAAATGTCGCATTCATTACAGGGTTCTCCGTCAACGCTGTTAGGACAGTTGATTGCTTTCGCAAATACTTTCGCAATACTCGTTTTCCCAGTCCCTCTAGGACCGCTGAAAATATAAGCATGCGATTGTTTACCTTTAGCAATCGCGTTACGGAGCGTCTTAGTTACATGCTCTTGTCCAACCACATCACTGAAACTTTGTGGTCGATACATTCTATATAAAGCTTGATAATTCACTTTCGCACCTCCGAATACAAATCATCATTATTATAGCACGCAGACAGGATGCAATGCGATGATAGAAATCAAACTTCATTTTCAAAGATTAACTGTCCTTGTGGATGCGCATCTAAAGTATCCCACAATAGATAAACACTATATTGATCTATATCTTCGCCCTCTGGAACTTCTACACTGAAATTACTTAAAGGGATAAAACCGAGCGATCTAAAATAATCTGGTTCACCCTCTACAATAATTTCATTATAGCCAGCCTCTTTTGCTCGGCTTTCTACTGCTTCTACCAAAGCCTTGCCGATTCCATATTCTCTATAATCCTCTTTCACAGATAATGAACGTATCATTAAAGGGCGCTGTATATCTTCTTCATTTCGAATCAACTCTTGCATCATCAAAATATGACCGACGATTTCATTATCATCAGTACGCGCAATCATTTCAAAATCATGATTATAGTTAGGCAAGCGTCTTAATTCACGCAAACTATCTTCGTAATATTCCCCTTCGAAGAGCCCTTCACTGTCTTTTTTGTCTTTTAAGTGTGCAATCACTGGATAATCGTTTTCTGTTACTGTACCTAGAAATATCTGCATACGTTCCCCTCCGTTATTCAGTAAAAAGTAATAAGTACATTATAACGTAACTTACTTTTTTCTCTTATTAATATGGGTTTATGCATTTTCGTCAATCGCTAAAAACCCATGACGCTCCTTTTTTGAAGAAATTATATAATATTTGTAAAATTAATGTAAATTATGTGATAAGATATGAGTTAACTAAGTCAGCATTGTCAAAATCCATTAAGGGGGGCGACACACATGGTAATGAAAAATAAAGCTTATACCCTTTTAGGCATCGTGTTTATTGTATTGTGTCTAGCCAATTTTGTTGTTTTGTATAATATATGGGCAGTTCTGCCAGGCTTGATTTGTGGCATCGTCTTTTTACGCTATGGTATTCAATTCAAAAGCGCAGAAGAAATTTTAAAAGAAAAAACACTTTGAACTAAGAACAATGCGGTATACCTCTTTACAGGTACACCGCATTTTTGATTAATATTCCATTGTTTTATGTTTACGACCATGCATGAAATAATAAAGCGCAATTACACCAACTAGTAATAATGCCATTAACATATAAAGGTTTCGATAGCCTACGCTACCAATTAAAATGCCGAGTAACGTTGGACCAGCACCAGCACCTAAATCCGCAAAGATATAGAATGTTGAAGTCGCAAGTCCAATCTTTTCAGGTGGTGAGGCTTGAATCGCAATCGTTTGGAAAGATGGAATTAATGTACCATAACCAATACCGATGAATATAGCTGAGAATAATAACATCCAGCTGCTATGCGTCACACTTAATAACACTAAGCCAATGACGAATAGTACTAACACAGGATAAACAACTTTATTCGCACCATAATTATCGAACACTTTACCTGTAATCGGTCTGACAACGAACGTACTAAATGCGTAAACCACAAAGAAGAAACTTGCGGCAGCCGCTAAACCAATGTGACTGGCATACGAATCTAAGAATGCGAGTACGCTTGAATATGCAATCCCTACAAAGACAATGACAATAGAAATCGGTATGGCCTGTTTTTGTAGAAATTGGCCGATGCCTTTAGCTGAATTCACTTCTTTATTCTCTGCATCTACCATAGGTTGTCTAATATTAGAGATAAAGAGTGATAAAACCCCAGCAAGTAAGATACAGATTAAACATACAATGAAGTTACTTTCAAAACTGAAGCGTTGGTTGATTAAAATACCTAAGAAAGGACCAATCGCTGAAGCTACTGTTGTACTTAGTGCGTAATAGCCGATACCTTCACCTTTTCGATCTTCTGGCACAATCGTAGATGAATACGTTCCTGTTGTTGTAGAAGCCATCCCAAATGCGATACCATGGATTAAACGCACAATGATTAAAACTAATAAGCTATGAATAAGGAAATACAACGCTATGGCCACAAATGAAAAGACCAAACTTGCTAAAAGTGTCTTTTTCAAATTAAGCTGATCAATATATTTCCCAGTAAATAAACGCCCGAATAACATTCCAATAATAAAGATACCAGCAGCTAAGCCACCCATACCTTCTCCCGCATGGAAAGTATCTATTGTAAAAGAAGTTACAGTTACGATTAAGGCGTAATGAATGATATACATTAAGAAGTTAATCAATGTAATAAATATAAAATCTTTCGTCCACAAATGACGATACATATTTGTACACTCCCTCTATACGTCACAAAATTTTCAATGAAACTATTATAATCATAAATAACACTAATGTATAATGGAATTTATTAATGTTTTCATAAGCAGAACTAATGAATAAGAGGTATAGTTATGAATTTCACACAGTTATATTATGTTAAAACAATCACTGAAACAGGTTCAATTACAAAAGCAGCAACCTTATTACATATCACGCAATCCGCGTTAAGTCAGTCTATCTCTCATTTAGAAGACGAGTTAAATTTAAAGCTGTTTCAACGTCAAAAAAGCGGTACGACTTTAACACCGCAAGGCAAAGAAATATATCCCTTCATCTTAGATCTGTTAGAACAAGAATCCACACTTTACGAGAAAATTGAAACTTTGAATTCAGAAATGAAAGGGACCCTTTCAATCGCTACAGTTCCAAGTTTATTTATGACTATCGTCCCAAGTGTAATGTCTACATTTAAAAGAGACAACCCCAATATTGATGTACAAATTACTGAAGCTGAAAATGATGAAGTTCAACGTTTAGTTGTCAGCGGAGAAGCTGACATCGGTTTATATACTATCTTAAAAGAAGAAGACTTAGACGTACGTGGTGCACGTTATGCGCCATTATTCTCTAGCGGTTTTACCGCTATTGTCCCAAGTGACTCTAAACTTGCTTACTATAAACAACTTTCACTAGAAGATATCAAAGGCTTCCCCTTCATTCTATATGATCGCAACTTCTATAAAAAGAACATCCAAAATTTCGAAGAAAAGAATGGTTCAATCAACCTATTATTTTCCACTGAAAACGTCGGTGTATTATTCAATTCTGTTGCGGAAGGCTTAGGTATCAGTATTCTGTCGGATTTAATGGTAGAAAGCACACCTTATTATCAACGCGATATGATTACTACAGTTTCTGTAGGTGCACCATTTAATCAAATGATAGAATACGGAGTCCTTTATATGGAAGATTCCGAGAAACAAAAACAGATTTCAGAGTTCACGAAGTATTTAGTTAAAGCTGCCCATGACAACCATTAAATAATCCAAATTAAAAAGTGCTTTCATAAGATAAGTTTCAACCTACCTTATGAAAGCACTTCTTTATATATTCGTTCATTATAGACATAAAAAAACCGCGCAACTTTGCTTTGAATGTGTATCATGAACGTTACCAAAGTCGACAGCTAAATCTCGGCTACCCTACGGCACATATGATAATCCACTTAATGCTGCTTCCGTCAGGACCTGACATGATTCATGGGTTCATATTGCATAGGACCGAAATCTTCAAACACCTCGTGCTTTGGGCAGACTTCACAAGTACACACCCTAGGCAAAGTATTCAGTCTCGCATAAGCGGATTTCGAGAATAGGGAACCGCTACCTCCCCACCTAGCACGGCAAGTTATATCTTACTATATATTAAGCAGGTAATGCAAGTATTAATGATTTGTAAATCTTCCTCTTAATAAGTGCTTCATTTTCTTCCTTATCTTCTTGAGAAATCCACAAATCTGAATTCAGTCGCAATATGTTTTGCGATATTGTATTGGAATTTCGTTGTATCTTTTAAATGCACGACACCTCTGACGGTGGCAGTGTAAGGTGGATTTACTTGTCCGAAAGCTTCATATTCCGCTTCTCCAAACGCCTCAAACGTAATGGCCTTACTAGAATAACTAATCTCTTGTTTAAGTTGTTGCTCAATATATTCATAAAGCGAATTCTTCACAATCGTTTCTGTTAAACCTGGAACGACAGCTTCCACCAAGTAATCTTCATCTATAATTTTGACTCTGCCATCCATTTTACGATAACGCACAAGATGCCACAACACGGCATTGTTAGTTAAATCTAGTGCTTCTTGGACAGCAGGAACTTCTTGTGCTCGTACAGTTTCTAATAATTTCACTTCTGTTTCTAAAGTAATCCCTAAATTTTGTTGGACCTCTTTGAAACTTGTCAGCTTAGAAAACGGAAATTCTTTAACACCTTGATAAATCACAATTGAGCCTTTGCCTCTGATTTTTTGAATCATACCTTCACTGACCAATAAATTCAGTGCACGACGTACTGTTTCACGAGAAGCGTGATACATTGTGACCAAATCATGTTCAGAAGGCAGTTGTGCCCCATATTCTAACTTTTCATTTACAATTTGCGTTCTTAAATCATCATAGATCTTGGTGAATTTCTTCGGTTTCGTCATCATCGTTCTCACTCTATCCTTCATTCGTCTTAATCGTTATAGTGACTAGTTATCCTCTTGTGCAATGACAATCGCACCATAACCTTCAATTTCTCCATCTACAATCGTACCGCGCTCTAAAACAACCTCTCCTGTTGTTTCAAGATCTTCTGGTAATAAAGCCGCTTCTTTACTAAAGTTTGCAATTACCAACCATTGTTGATTTTGATACGTACGACGATAAATCATTAATTGCTTATCATCCATATATAATGGCGTTATATCTCCATACGTTATAATATCATGTTCATGACGTAAGCGGATTAATTCACGGTATGTTTGTAAAACAGAATGTTCATTTTCAATTTCATCTTCAACATTAATATAACGTGCGTTGTCTGGAATATCAATCCAAGGTGTACCACTTGTAAAGCCAGCATTTTCAGCCGGTGTCCACTGCATAGGTGTACGTGAATTATCACGAGATTTTTGCGCAAGAATCTGCATAATACGTGCTTCTTCTACACCTTGTTCTTTTAAATTACGGTACGCGTTCAACGATTCAACATCGCGATATTGGTCAATACTTGTGAAATGCGGATTAGTCATTCCGATTTCTTCACCTTGATAAATATAAGGTGTCCCTTGCAGCATATGCAGTGCTACAGCTAACATTTTCGCACTTTTTTGACGTAATTCCTCTGTTGAATCATCTCCAAAACGAGAAACAACACGAGGCTGATCGTGATTGCACCAGAAGATTGCGTTCCAACCGCCGCCTTCATGAATACCCATTTGCCATTCCATCAAAATGCGTTTAAGTGCTAAGAAATCATAATCTGCATACGTCCATTTTTCACCATTCTCATAATCTACTTTTAAATGATGGAAGTTAAACACACTATTTAATTCTTCACGCTCTGGTTTCGTATACTTAATACAATTTTCAATCGTAGTTGAAGACATTTCTCCGACTGTCATTAAGTCTTTGCCTCCGAATGTTTCTCGATTCATTTCATGAATGAATTCATGTACACGTGGACCATCTGTATAGAACTCTTTCCCAATCGCTTCAGAATCTTTGAATTCATCTTTGGAAATTAAATTGATAACGTCAAAGCGGAAACCATCTACACCGAAATCAATCCAATAATTGATCATGTCGTATAATGCTGCTCTCACTTCAGGATTTTCCCAGTTTAAATCTGCTTGCGTCACGTCAAAAAGATGTAAGTAATATTCATCGGTTTTTTCATCATACTTCCATGCATTACCCCCAAATTTTGACTCCCAGTTTGTCGGAGGCGTACCTTCTTTTGCGGGCTTACGGAAGAAGTAATAATCACGATATGGATTTTCTTTTGATGAAATCGCTGATTTAAACCACTCATGTTCTGTTGACGTGTGATTGATGACGATATCCATCATCACTTTTAAATTATGCGCATGCGCTTCATCTAGTAAACGTCTTAACTCTTCTTTCGTTCCGAAGTCTTCATTAATATTATAGTAATCACTGATATCATAACCATTGTCATTCATCGGTGATTGATACACTGGTGTTAACCAAAGGTAATCGACACCTAAATACTCTAGATAATCCATCTTTTCAATAATCCCGTTTAAATCTCCTACACCATTTCCTGTCGTGTCGTTAAATGATTTTGGATAAATTTGATAAACAACAGACTTTCTCCAATCGTTATGTTTCATAGTATGATCACCTTTTCCTCTCTCTTTATAAAAAAACAGAACACCTTTTATATGATGTTCTGTTTTTTAAACGTACGTTTTATATATCTATAATAACTTAATCTACCATTTCTTTTGCTTTTGTTTTCGCAAATTTTGAGAAGATGACTGTTAGAATGGCTGGTACAATCACCGCAATAACTGTACAAATCGCATAGACTACCCAATATTCTTTTTGGATAGAAATGATTGCGGGCACACCACCGACACCAACGTTACCTAATACTTTGCTGGCACCGATGAAAGCACCGAGCACACCTGATGTTAAAATTGCCGCAACAAATGGATATTTTAATGGAATGTTTACCCCGAACATTGCCGGTTCTGTAACACCTAGTAAACCAGACACACTTGATGTAATCGCTAAACCTTGTTCTTTTACCATCTTACGACGTTTGTAGACGTACCAAGCACCAAGCGCTGCTGAACCTTGACAGATATTTGAAATCGCAAGAATCGGCCATAAGTATGTCCCTTTTAATGAGCTACCCATTAATTGGAAGTCCACAGCTAAGAACATGTGGTGTAAACCTGTAATTACAAGCGGTGCGTAGAATAAACCGTAAATCGCGCCGCCTAACCAACCTGCGCGGTTGAATAAGAATGTAACGACATCTGTAATACCTGTACCAATCCATAAAGCAATCGGTCCAATAACTAAGAATGCAAGGAACCCTGTTACTAATAATGCGATAGGGCCTACAACTAACATCTTAATTGAGTCATGAACGACTTTGTTTAAACCTTTTTCAATTTGTGCTAAAACATAAGACGCTAATAATACGGGTAATACTTGTCCTTGATAGTTTAACTGTTTTACATCTAATCCGAAGATATGCCAAACAGGAATCTTAGATCCTTCATTTAAAGCATATTGTGATACCAATTGCGGATGCATTAAGACAAGTCCTAATACTAAACCAAGTACTGGGTTGCCACCGAATACACGCATACTACTCCAACCAATCAACGCTGGCAAGAAGATAAAAGCGGTTGTCGCAATCACGTTCACAATGTCTGCGAAGTCATGAATTTGCGGGAATTGTTTCACTAATGGTTGCGGACCGAATAAGTCCTCCATTGTTAAAAGGTTATAAATCCCCATTAATAAACCGGCAGTTACGATAGCTGGTAAGATTGGGATGAAGATATCCCCTAATAATTTTACGAGTCTCTGCAACGGATTACCTTTTTTCGCAGCCGCTGCTTTTACTTCATCTTTAGAAGCCCCTTCTTTACCGACTTCATTCATAAAACGTTTATATACTTCATCGACTGTCCCTGGGCCAATGACAATTTGATATTGATTATCCGCTTTAAATTGTCCTTTAACGAGCGGATTCTCGCTTAATTCATCCTTATTTACTTTATCATCATCTTTTAATACTAAACGTAATCTCGTGACACAGTGCGTCGCTGTCTCTAAGTTTTCAGCTCCCCCGATTGCTTCCACAATCTGTTTAACATCTTTATCTTTTACAGCCATCTGACTCACTCCCTTTATTTTATCTTTGAATCTATTGTACTTGTCTAGACAAGTTATGTAAAGGCTTTCATCAGAAATATTTTTAAAAAAGCGATAATCCTACAAAAAGATTACCGCTTCTTCGCTAAAACACCATCACTATGGACGCTCTATAATTTGAATTAAATTACCGCAAGTATCATCAAACACCGCAAACTTTACACCATTTCCCATATCCATAGGTGCCATGGTGAACCCTACACCTTGTTCTTTTAAATTTTGATAAGTTGCTTGTACATCCTCTACATCAAACATCGTGCAAGGAATCCCTTCTTGCTTCAGACCATCTTGATAAGCCTTTGCGACAGGATGTTGATTAGGTTCTAATAATAATTCAGTGCCTTCAGGATTCTCTGATGATACAACTGTCAGCCATCTGTATTCTCCCGCAGGTTCGTCTGCATGTTTTTGAAATCCTAATACTTCAGTATAAAATTTTAATGCATGGTCTTGATCTTCCACAAAAATACTTGAAACTTTGATTTCCATATGAGTGTACCTCCGTTGTTTCGTCACTCTTTCATTCCTTAATTTTGCACAATTTAAACCTATAGTTGAACCAAACCCTATAACGTTGAAGTTATAACAGAAACTAAAAAGGCAATCATTCAACGTAACAGTTGAGTGATTGCCTTTTTATATCTATTAGTCTTGGATTTAAAAATAATGGCGGAGGAAGAGGGATTCGACCCCCCGGGAGCCGTTAAGCCCCTGTCGGTTTTCAAGACCGATCCCTTCAGCCGGACTTGGGTATTCCTCCAAAATAAGCACAAGAACTATTATATGATATTTATAAAAAGAAGTCAACATTGCTTAAAAAATTAATGTTAAGTTTTGTGAGAATGACGCAAAATTAAAACACACAGCCATTTGATTATAGCTGTGTGTTGTATTATTAACTGAATACAGTTTGTTTTTGTAGATATTTGTGTACAGCTTTCGCAACACCGCGTCCTTCTTTAATCGCCCAAACGACTAAACTTTGACCACGTCTCGTGTCACCTGCCGCAAAGATATGCGGTTGACTTGTCGCATAATCTTTATCATTCGCAACGATACTGTTACGTTCTGTTTTTAAGTTAAAATCATTCGGTACGGTATTTTCAGTACCGATAAAGCCAATTGCTAACAAGACTAAGTCAGCTGGCCAATGACGTAAAGTATCATTCATTTCTGTTGAACCATCTGGTAGTTGTCGCAATGTTTGTGTATACACACCACGTACATTACCAAGCTTATCAACGTCGTAACGCATAGAGTTTTCACCATATGCACGTGGTTCAAAACCGAATTTTTCTTCGTATTCACTATGCGCATAATCCATTTTAAAGACTGGCATAGACATCGGCCAATATGGATTACCTTCTATTTCATAACGCTCTGGTAATCTTGTGAACTGGTTGAACTGTACAATAGATTTACAGTTTTCACGTAAAGCTGTTGCGACACAGTCGGCACCTGTATCACCGGCACCGATTACAATCACATTTTTACCTTCTGCACTGATTGTCGCATCTTCTGGTTTCAATTCACCATTTAAGATTTGTGTTTGTTCTGTTAAATAATCTAAGGCAAAATGGATACCTTGTCCCATACGGCCTTCAAGCGGTAAATCTCTCGCTTGATGTGATCCAGTACAAACGATAATCGCATCAAATTGTTCATCTAACGTTTCCCGGGAAATATCGACACCAACTTCTGTATCAGTGATAAATTTCACACCCGCTTCTTCCATCAAATGAACTCTGCGACGAACAACTGCTTTATCCAATTTCATATTTGGAATACCGTACATTAATAAGCCGCCTGGTTCATGGGCACGTTCATAAACTGTCACATCATACCCCTTCGCATTCAATTCATCCGCAGCTGTTAAACCAGCAGGTCCACTTCCGACAATCGCAACGGATTGTCCTAAGCGTTTCTCTGGTACGCGCGGTTGTACCCATCCATTTTCAAATGCTTCATCAATAATCGTTCTCTCAATCCCCTTGATTGCGATCGACTCTCGATTAATTTTCATCACACACGCTTGTTCACAAGGTGCTGGACAGACACGTCCTGTAAAGTCAGGGAAGTTATTAGTTTCAGAGAGACGTTCATAAGCCTCTCTGAAATCACCGTGATAAACTAAATCGTTCCATTCTGGAATATAGTTACCGATTGGACAACCGATTGTTTGTCGTCCTAAACTTTGACCTGTTTGACAAAACGGTGTACCACAATCCATACAACGCGCACCTTGACGCTGTGCATCTTCTTTAGTGAAACGCTGCTGGAATTGAAGATGGTTCGTTAAACGCTCTGCTAACGAAAGTTCCGGCAGTGCTTGTTTGTCATATTTCATAAAACCTTTGAATTCACCCATATCTAAACACTCCTTCTTATTTCGTTAATAAACAACTGAGAATGGTCCTTCTAAGTCTGTTGCTTTACGTGTATCGTAGAAGGCATTCAAAATTGCTGCTTTAGAATTGTCTGCTTTACGTTCTTGATCTTCAATTTTATGCATCATTAATTTGTAGTCTTTTGGAATAACTTTGACAACTTTTTGAGCCACATGATCAAAATCAGCTAATACTGCTTTGGCTTTTTTGCTGTCTGTGTATTGAACATGTTCTTCTAACATGTCTTTAATAATTGAAAATTCTTCTGGTTCAGTAATGGTATCGAAATCAAGTGTTGGCAATGCATTGTACGATTTGAAGTGTTCCACATCATCAGGGAAGATGTAAGCGACACCGCCACTCATACCTTGACCGAAGTTGTCACCGACATTACCTAATACGATGACACGACCGCCAGTCATATACTCTAAACCATGATTTCCAATACCTTCTACAACTGCATGAACACCACTGTTTCTGATACAGAAACGCTCACCGGCATAACCGTTAATAAAGGCTTTACCGCTTGTAGCGCCATAGAAGCATACATTACCGACAATAATATTTTCTTCACGTTCTTCATTTGGCGCATTAATGATAATCTTACCTCCGGATAAACCTTTACCAACATAGTCATTGGCATCACCTGTATGATGAATTGTTAATCCTGAAGGTGTAAATGCACCGACACTTTGGCCTGCATGGCCTGTAGTTTCAACATAGATTGTATCTTCGGGTAAACCTTCCGCTCCATGTGCACGAGTAATCAAGCTGCCGGCAGTCACGCCTACATCACGTTGCTCATTGCACAACTTATATGTCCCTCTAAATGACGTACCGTCTTGAATTGCTGCTTCAGCATCCGGAATCAATTCTGTTTGATCGAAACCTTTTTCTAAGTGATGCTGTTGCTCAATTTGTTTGAATGTCGGTCCTTCATTTTGATAAAGCAACGGTGCCACATCAAGTGAACGTGCTTTTTCATTAGCTACCGAATGATTTGCTTCTAATAAATCAGTTCGGCCAATCAATTCTTCAACAGAACGTAAACCAAGTTCAGCGAGTACTTCACGTAATTCTTGTGCAATAAAGTGCATAAAGTTAACAACGTGATGTGCACGACCGTTAAAGAGTTGACGTAAATCTTCGTTTTGTGTAGCCACGCCGACAGGACATGTATCTTTATGGCACACACGCATCATGACACAACCTAAAACAACTAACGGTGCTGTCGCAAAACCAAACTCTTCAGCACCCAATGCACAAGCATAAGCTACGTCATGTCCAGTTAATAACTTACCGTCTGTTTCTAAACGGATACGTGAACGTAAATCATTCATCATTAATGTTTGATGCGTTTCTGCTAGACCGATTTCCCAAGGCAATCCAGCATGTTGAATACTTGTTTTAGGTGAAGCACCTGTACCGCCGTCATAACCGCTGATGACGATTTTGTCAGCAAAGGCTTTGGCAACACCTGCCGCAATTGTACCGACACCACTCTTAGATACTAATTTCACAGCGATATTCGCTTGAGGGTTCGCATTCTTCAAGTCATGAATCAATTGCGCTAAGTCTTCAATTGAGTAAATATCATGATGAGGTGGTGGTGAAATCAAGCCGATACCTGGCGTTGAACCACGTACTTCAGCAATCCAAGGATAAACTTTCGTACCTGGCAACTGTCCGCCTTCCCCTGGTTTAGCACCTTGTGCGACTTTAATTTGAATTTCAGTCGCATGTTGTAAATAATCACTTGTTACACCGAAACGACCTGATGCAACTTGTTTAATTGTACTTGTATAATCTTCACCTTCTGGACCTTTCACATAACGTTCAGGGTCCTCTCCACCTTCACCGCTGTTACTCTTACCGCCAATTAAGTTCATCGCTTCCGCTAAAGTTTTATGTGCTTCGGCAGAAATTGAACCATAACTCATAGCACCTGTATTGAATCGGTGCACAATATCTTCAATCGGTTCAACCGCATCAATACTGATCGGTGTACGTGATTTGAATTTCATTAAATGACGAATACGATCAGTACGTTGGTGATTCACTGTTTTTGAATACTCTTTGAACATGTCATAGTCATTTTCACGACATGCATGTTGCAGCAACCTAATGGTAGTTGGGTTGAAAGCGTGATATTGACCTTGTTGACGCCATTGGAACGTACTGCCTGATTCAAGATGTTCTTCTTTACGACCTTGACGTTTTTTATTTTCTTCATCAATCAAATCAATCGTTAAACCAGATAACTTAGATTGAGTACCTGTAAAGTATTTATCGATGACGTCATGTGATAAACCGACTGCTTCAAAGATTTGTGCACCTTGATAACTTTGAACCGTTGAAATACCCATTTTAGACATGACTTTTATAACCCCTTCAGCTAACACGTCTGTATAAGTTTTCACTTGTGCTTCAACAGGTCCGGATAATTCACCTTGTTCTACCATTGCCGCAATTGTTTCTTGTGCTAAATAAGGTACAACTGCGTTAGCACCATAACCTAATAAACAAGCGACATGGTGGACTTCGCGGATTTCTCCACCTTTCGCAACTAAACTTGTTTCTTGGCGTAAATCTTCAGTAATCAACGCCTGATGCAAGTAGCTGACTGCAAGTAAAATCGGAATCGCGTAGCCAGGTTCATCACGTAAACTGCTGTCATCTAAGACTAAAATGTCATAACCCGCTTTAACCGCTTCAACCGCTTTCTCTCTCAACACTTCTAGCGCATCTTCTAAGCTACCACTATATACTGTAGATAAATGTTTCGCACGGAATGGTCCGTTCTCTGCTACTTTTAATTGCGCTTCTGTTAAAACAGGATGTTTCAATTGAAGACGATTCAACGCATCTGTATCAGGTACAAGCAAGTTACCTTCTTTACCTAAGTATGACAATTCACTTGTGACGATTTTTTCACGATACGCATCAATTGGCGGATTCGTAACTTGTGCGAATAATTGTTTGAAGTAATTGAATAACGATTCAGGACGTTCATTCAATACCGCAAGCGGGGCATCATAACCCATCGCACCGATTGGATCTTTCTTACCACGTACTAATTCAGCCATATATTTATGAATTTCTTCACGTGTATAACCGAATTGTTTTTGTAAACGTTCAACCGTTTCAAAATCCCAACCTTTTGATTCAAACGGCACTTCCAAATCTAAATCGACTTTATGTTTTTTCAACCATGTTTCATAAGGCAACTCGCTTGCGATTTCTGCTTTCAACATATGGTTATGTACCACTTCGTGTTTATCAAAATCAACAAGTAATAAACGACCTGGATTCAAGCGACCTTTAAATGCAACATCTTCTTCCTCTACATCGATTACACCGACTTCAGAAGAGAAGATAATATAGTTGTCTTTCGTAACTGTATAACGACCTGGACGTAAACCGTTACGGTCAGTCAAAGCACCGATTTTGTCACCATTACAGAAAGCAATCATCGTTGGGCCATCCCATGGTTCCATCATATAACTGTAGTACTCATAAAAAGCACGGACAGCACTTTGGTTAGCTTTGCTGTATTGCCATGGTTCAGGCACTAATAACATCGCAGCTTTCTCAGGTTCCATCGCAAGCGATAAAAACTCAAGCGCATTGTCGACAATTGCAGAGTCACTGCCGTCTACATCTAATACAGCATGTACTTTTGGTCGATCATTTTCATCAAAAATTGTTTCAACTAAACGTTTCTGACGTGCACGCATCCAGTTGACATTGCCTCGAATCGTATTGATTTCACCATTATGCATCAACAAACGGTTAGGATGGGCACGTTTCCAACTAGGAAATGTATTCGTACTGAAACGAGAGTGTACTAAACCTAATTTAGATTCATAATCAGGATGATTTAAATCTTCATATAATCCTTTAATTTGGTCAGAACGTAACCAACCTTTATATACAATTGTTTTCGGAGATAAACTTGTGAAGTATAGTTCCAACTCTTGTTCATCACCGTAAAATTCAATTTGTTTACGTGCGAGATATAAGCGTTTCGCCGCATCTGCACTATGATTTAAATCGATAAAGACCTGTTGAATGACCGGCATTGTTTCAGCAACATGTGGTGCAACAGCTGAAACATCCACAGGCACATCGCGATACCCGATCACGCGAAGACCTTCAGTTTCAAAATAGGCTTTAAAGATTGTTTCGTGTCTTGAACCTGCAATGCGTTCATTAGCGAAAAAGAAACCGACAGCGTAGTTACCTTCTTCAGGTAAGTCTAAGTCTGTCTGTTCTTTGAAAAATTTAAATGGAATTTCAGTCATAATTCCTGCTCCATCACCAGTCATCCCGTCAGCACCTATTCCCCCACGGTGATCCAAACGGCGCAGCATTTCTAGTGACTTAATGACAATATCATGCGATCGTAAATTGTCCATGTTTGCATAAAATCCTATGCCGCAAGCATCATGTTCGTTTCTTGCATCGTACAAACCTTGATTCTGCTCATTTACCATGCTTGCTCCTCCTTTAAATATGCGTTGTATGAATTTTCAGATTATTATCGATAACTATTATAATATAGGAGGGTATTCTTCTGTTCAATTCAAAAATTAGATGATATCATTCTAATAATTAGAACAATAAGTGTGGTGCAGAAAATCATGGAATTTAAACAACTTAAATACTTCATTGAAGTTGCTAAAAGAGAACATTTATCTGAAGCTGCTTTAGAACTGAACATTGCGCAATCAGCCATCAGTCGCCAAATTTCACAATTAGAAGAAGAGTTAAATACAAAACTATTCAGAAGAGAAGGCCGAAATATTTATTTAACCGAAGCTGGTCAACGCTTTATGACCCAAGCAACGAAAATTGTCGAACAAACTGAACAAACTTTAAATATGTTTCGACACGAACAAGAAGCTGAAGCTAAACGTATTAAAATCGGTTATGTCGAAAGCTATGTCTCACAACTCTTAACATTACTCATACAAAAATTTGAAAAAGAACATACAACAACACTCCTCCCTATGAGGCAATCAAATGAAACATTATTAAAATCAACTCTGAATCGTGATTTAGATGTAGCATTTGTTGATTTAACTTCTTCATTAAAGAAATATAATGAAATTGAAATCATACCGTTATTCGAAGATAACTATCAATTATATGTGCCAAAACAAGATCCATTAACTGCGACAGTCAATCCGCCTTTAAAACAACTGAATACACAACCGATATTTTTAATGGCAGATTTACCTCAGCCACTGATACATCTTCTTGAAAACACAGCGAAATGTACTACATATCGTATTTCAACTGAACGTTTAGCAAACTATTTATTGAGACATAATCGCGGTTATGTCATTACACCACAATATATTGCTTTACCAGAAAGCGAACAGTTTGTACGTTTAAGCCTAGCGCACACAGAACTCAAACGAACGTTATGCGCAATCGTCAGAAAAGATAATCATAAACCAGAACTGACTGCTTTACTCAAAGAAATTACTACCCTGCTTTCTCATACTTCGGTTTATCATTAAAATGAACAATAATATTCTGTTCTTATTAAAACCTCTACGACATGTCGATATAATTCGGCGCACCGTAGAGGTTTCTTTGTTTGTTAATTTTGACTCTTAAATCATTTGATTTTCTATTAAACAAACGCTTCCAAAAATGACTTCTTTATTATAGATTTAAAGTTATAATACAAATAAAAGATAGAAAGGAACTTTTCAATGCGTTACAAACTTAAAGAAAAAGATTTATTAGAATGTTTGAAACTTCATCATCCAGAACATGAATTTAAAGAGGGACGCTTACTCGTCGGTCAAAACAAACGTAACAATTTAGAAATTTATTATTTAGGAGAAGAAGATTTTTTCGCGGTGGTGACGGTTGATTTCTTCACTTTTGATTTCCTTGAAATAACACTCGTAGAAAAAACAAGCATTGATGAAATTAATTTGAAAGATGGTTTGCTGTATAGAAAAATGTTTGTGAAGGTCGGCGATGAAATCGTGAAATATAGTACATCTCGAATGTTGCTCACGGACTTCCAACAAGCACATTATAATAAGTTCATTGACGGACAAAAAGAACGCGTTATTTATAAAGACGGAAAGTTTTTGTAAAAATAATATATTTGAAATCATTGGCATTCTGCTTCCATTAAGCTTATAATCACGTTGTTAATATTTGATTGAGAATCTTAGAAAGGGTGACGGTTATGTCATTCAAACAAAGACTGCATCAGCCGTTTTCTTGGGTGTTGATCAGCTTTGCGGTTATTTTTATCGCAAGTCTGCTATTCACATTATTTAATGCCCGTTTTTACCACATGCCTATTGGTGAAATTACAAAAATTCATCACCAAAAGTCGGTTGATGTAACGGATGAACATCATAATCAAGATACAAAATATACGGAACAGCTTAACTTCAAAGTATTAAATGGAAAGTTCGAAGGTCAAACCGGAACCATTAAGCACACTTATTATCAATCACAAGTGGACTCTGAAAAGTTTCATGTGCATAATAAGGTGCTGTTACATATTAATAAGCATCCGAATGATGCGACGATTATAGAAAAGAAACGCGATACATTAGTGGTAGCCATCACTGGTATCTTCTTACTGATAGTATTATGGGTTGGCCGCAAAGTCGGCATACAATCAATTTTATCGCTGATTATTAATAGTGGCGCTATCTTAGGCGCCATTGCGATTCACAATGCGGTACCCTCAGTCAGCCTCTTTTGGTTAATGAGTTTGGCAGTGATACTAGCAACTGTCATTACATTACTATTAGTCACAGGTTGGCATTGGCGGACACTCATTACCGTTATCAGCACTCTATTCGGCACCTTTATTTGTGTCGGTATTGCAGAGTTGGTGATTCAAGCTACAGGCGGTTCTGGTATTAAATATGAAACGATGGATTTACTGACATTACCGCCTAAAGAAGTCTTTATGGCTTCAGTAATTGTCGGTACATTAGGTGCTGTGATGGATGTAGCAATTACTATCGCAAGCGGTATGTATGAAATCAAAGAACGTACACCTGCGATTGATTTAAAAAGATGGGCACTAGCCGGCCGACATATCGGCCAAGATATTATGGGTACGATGACTAACATCTTACTCTTCTCTTATTTAGCAGGCAGCTTACCGATGATGTTGATCTATTTAAGAAACGCCAATACGATTACCTACACTATTTCTATGAACTGGTCATTAGAAATTGCACGTGCGCTCATTGGCGGAATTGGTATTGTGTTAACGATACCTGTCACGATTTTATTAATGGAACTCTGGGTGAAAGTAAGGGGTGAGCAGACATGAATGCGGTAGTTATTTTAGCCTTAATTCTTTTGATTTTAATGATCATCTTCGGTGGTAAAAAAGGCGCCATTTCTTACGCCATGTTATTTCTGAACTTTGTCTGTGTATTGCTTGCTTTGATTGCGATTGTATTGCAGTTACCCATTCCGATTATCGCTTTAATCTTCTGCATAGTAGTCGCAAGTTTGAACTTATTTGGTTTAAATGGCAATAATGTTAAAACACAAGCTGCCTTTTATAGTACTTGTATTACGACACTTGTTTTATTAAGCGCAATATATCTAGCCGTGGCATTCGGTCATTTACAAGGGTTTGCGGCCGAACAACAAGACGAAACCTACGTTTACTCTATGAATATCGGTATTAACATGGTTCAGTTTATGGTCTTCACCACCTTGCTTGCGGTCATTGCGGCAGTGGTAGACCTTGCCATAACAATCAGTTCACCAATGTATGAATTAAGCGAAACGAACCCTGAATTAAATCGACGAGAATTGTTTAAGTCAGGCATGCGTATAGGCAGAGAAATTTTAGCTACTTCCGCAAATACCATTTACTTAGCATACTTTGGTGGCCAATTAACGTTATTCTTTTGGTTCTTTAAATTGAATTACTCTTTCGGCCATATCATTAACTCTAAAATATTCGCACAGGAATTTGTTTCTATCCTATTTGGAGGCATCGCAGTTGCGATGAGTATACCGATTACTGCCTGGATAACTGCTTGGCTAATCAAACGTCAAACAAAAGCTAAAGTCGTTCAGACTACACAAAACTAAGGCGAGTCAATCTATCGTCATACATTTTGCACAATGTTATAATGTGTAGGTATCTAATCAGGATAGGAGGTTTATTTTTCATGGCAAAACAACCTAAATCAAAATTACGTCGTTTATCTAATACGTTAAATATTGTCGGTTATGGTATTGAAGCTTATAATGCTTATGCCTATGATTCTAAAAATCGTAAATTATCAAGCATCGGTTTAGCGATTAACGTCACAGGAGGCATTCTTGATTTCTATACAGCATTAAAATCAGGACGTTTCCTTACAAAAGTATTCTCTTTCGCAAACTTGGCAACAGTCGTTGTCACTTCTTATAACCGCTTCAAATCATTAAAATCAAAATAAATTTAAAATGAAGGCTCTATTTTATGTCACTTGGATATAAAATAGAGCCTTCATTTTTTCGATGATACAACTTATTCCACTTATTCTATTTGAAGTTCCACTGAATTAAATCGCTGTCTTTGGTAGTTATGACAACCTATTCATCCAACTTAACACACAAAGTTTCACTTTCATTCAACTAATTTGTCCAATCTATTACAACTGATTATCAATTCATTTTTTAATAGCTTTAAATACAGATTGTGCAAGACTTTTCTTCAAAAGACTGCTATAATCGGTGGTAAATAGAGATATATTTCAATAGTACTTCTGCCTATCGACACAGTTTAGTATGCAGCAACACCTAGGAGGTAACAACATGAAACTTCAAATCACTGACGAAGCATTGAAATGGTTTAGAAACGAATTAGACTTAGAGCCAGGAGATAAGGTCAACTTCTACGTACAAGCTTATGTACACACTGGTTTACATGAACATTTTACAACTGCATTCAAGATTGAACCGCATGACAAAAACGCATCTGTATCAGTTACAGTCGACCGCATCACATTCTATATCAACGATTCTGATGAATGGTTCTTCAAAGGGCTAGATTTATTAGTAGATTACAACTCTGAAACAGATGAAATTGAATACAAAAGCACAAAACTATAAAATAACGAGAGGTATTGGTATAACCAGTTCCTCTCGTTTTTCATATTAAAAACCCAGAGGCCTATCCACCTCTGGGTTTAACATCCAAATTAATGAATGAAGTTATAATAGCCGACTTGGCTTGCTGGAATTGTACGGTAAGTTGTGTAACCTGGGTTGCCTGTAAAGTTCATTTCAGACACCAATACACTGCCGTCACCATTAATACGTTCTACGAAAGCAACATGGCCGAAGTAACCTGCATCTGATTGTAAGATTGATCCTACTGTCGGGTTACGGTCTACTGTGTAACCATCTGCACGTGCTGCGTTGTCCCAATTGTATGCATGCCACCAGTAAGTACTGATTGGTTTGCCGATTTGAGCACGACGGTTAAACGTATGCCATGTACATTGACCCCAGTCGTATAAATTAGAGTGATTGAAAACTGGTGAATAGTATCCACCTGTTGATGTTGATACACCTGGTGATGGCGAATTTGTATTCGCTGCAGTTGTACCTGTCACTTTTAATTTTTGGCCTGGATAAATAAAGAAGTTATTCAAACCATTTAAACTCATAATGTTTTGGTAAGTTGTACCGTATTTAGATGCGATCAATGATAATGAATCACCTGGTTGCACTGTATATACTGAACCACCTGAAACACGTGTCGTATTAGAAGTTGTCGTACTGTTAGATGCTGTACCTGACACCTTCAATACTTGTCCTGGATGAATTAAGAAACCGTTTAAACCATTTAATCGCATAATATTTTGGTAAGTTGTACCGTATTTAGACGCGATTAATGACAATGAATCACCCGGTTGTACTGTATAAGTTGAACCACCTGAAACTGATGATCCACCTGAAGTACGTTGACTGCTTGTATTAGCAGAACCAGCTACTTTTAAGACCTGGTTCGGGAAGATTAAGTTTGAACTTAAGTTGTTTAATGATTTAATGTTCGCAATTGACGTATTATGACGTTGAGCAATTGACCATAAAGAGTCACCAGCTTGGACTCTATAAGTCGTAGCTGCATCTGCAGCTCCAGCTGTTGCGATAGCGGAAACCGCACTTGTTCCTACAACAGCAGCAATAATTTTCTTTTGCAATGGAAATGCCTCCTGACAATAGTATATTCTCTCTTTCAGTCTTGAATCTTCTGTTCTGCCCCAACAGAAGTTCAATAACCGTTTTCTCTCTTTTCCACCTATACACTTAATTATTATACACATCATTGAGCAAGGCTATATTATTATTAGATGACATTTGTATTACAAAAGATTCTTTTAACTTTTTTAAATAGTAATGTAAGCGCTTAACTTATTGATATAATAGCTTTGTGTAGACCTAATAATCCTGAATCTCATACTATTCGTATCTCTTCTATTTAATACATTTTTGAAAGGTTACAGCCTCATAATGTATTCAAAAACCTACTTTTCTAGAAGACTTTCTATCCTTTATTATCCAATACAAAGCTTCATCATATTAATCACACAATTTGATTAAATAATTTACAAAATTAACAAAAAGACAATACCCCTCTACAACTTTCATTGATAAGATAGTGTTGTATGCATGACATGCATATATAACTTCATACGAGATATAGAAAAGGAGGCTCCTCATGCACAAGCTACTTATCAGAACCTGCTTCTTAGTTGCGATGTTGTTCATGGTATTCAGTTTCACAAGTTTCGCAGCAGAAACAATGCAACCTGAAACTAATACAACAGATGTAAAAGTCGAACAGCCGGCACCGACACCTGCATCTGACACAACAACGCAGTCAACACAAGCAATACCTGAACCTGTTCAATCATCAGCTTCACCAGAACAACCTGCAGAAGATGTTGCGTCAAAGACTGATTCAAATGAACCGGCAGTGACAACAGAACAGGCACCTACAGATAAAACAACACCACCGGCAACACAAACACAGACGGTTGAACCTAAAACAGAAGCAACTGTTCAATCAAATGAACCAGCGCAAAAGACAGCACCTTCAACTGAAGCTACTCCAGATACAACACCAGCTGTATCTGAACCTAAAGCAGCTGAACCGACACCTACAACGACACAACACACGAAAATTCTTCACACGAACGATATGCATGGACGTATCTTAGAAGAAGACGGACGTGTCATCGGGATGGCTAAATTAAAAACAGTCAAACAACAAGAAAATCCTGATTTAATGTTAGATTCTGGTGATGCTTTCCAAGGCTTACCAATTTCAAACAATACGAAAGGTGCAGACATGGCAAATGCTATGAACGAAGTAGGTTACGACGCAATGGCAGTCGGTAACCATGAATTTGACTTCGGTGTTGAACAAGCACAAAAGTACAAAGAACAATTAAACTTCCCTATTCTTTCCGCAAATACATATAAAGATGGGAAGCTTATGTTTGACCCTTACACAATCGTGAACAAAAATGGGATTAACTACGGCATTATCGGTGTGACGACACCAGAAACAGCTGTCAAAACACACCCAGATAACATTAAAGGTGTCACATTTACAGAACCGATTCCTGCTGTCCAAAACATCATGAATCAAATTAAAGCTCAAACAGATATCTTTGTTATTTTATCCCACCTAGGCATTGATCCTTCGACTAAAGCAGAGTGGCGTGGAGATACACTTGCGGATACCCTCGCACGTGACCGTCGTTTCTATGACAACGAAATCATCGTATTAGACGGCCATTCTCACTCAGTTATTGAAAATGGCAAAATTAATCATAATACTTTACTAGCACAAACAGGAACAGCACTCGCTAATATCGGTAAAGTTGAATTCGATTATCAAAATGGGACTATCTCTAACTTGAATGCTTCATTAATCAACGTTAAAGATACAGCAGATGTTACACCAGACCCTGCTTTACAACAACAACTTGATGAAGCTAAAGCGAAATTCGAAGCTCAAGTTTCAGAAGTAATCATTCCTAATAATACAATTCAATTCCAAGGTGAACGTGATGACGTGCGCAGACACGAAACAAACTTAGGTAACGCAATTGCGGACAGTATGGAAGCATACAGCCAAAACGGCTTTTCCCATCCTGCTGATTTCGCAGTCACAAATGGAGGCGGGATCCGTGCTTCTATCGACAAAAACCAAGATGTTACACTAGGCGATATCATTACTGTCTTACCTTTCGGCAACACGATTTCACAAATCCAAGTCAAAGGGACAGATGTCGCAAAAATGTTTGAACATAGTTTGAGCGCACCTGTTGAAAATGGACAATTAGGCGCTAACGGCGCGTTCTTGCATATTTCTAAATCAATTCGTGTTTATTACGATATTAATAAAGCACCTGGCGAACGCGTGTTAAAAATCGAAGTATTAAACAAACAGACACAACAATTTGAAGCGTTAGATCCTAACCGTACTTACTACATGACTACAAATGACTTTACCGCTTCAGGCGGCGACGGTTACGACATGTTAGGCGGTTTACGTGAAGAAGGCGGCTCTTTAGATAAAGTCTTCTCAGATTACTTAAGAGAAGCAGACTTATCACAATACGACACTGACAAAATCAGCCGTATTATCAACGGTCAACCACCTGTGGCACAAACAGAGGAACAAGCAGATACAGAAACACAACCAGCGACTGGCGATACTGCACAACCAGCACCAAATACAACAACACCTGCAGTACCGACACAACCATCATTACAACCTGTCGCAAGCACACAAACAACGCAACCAACAGCTTCAACTTCAAATGTAATTTTGTTCCCTGCAGCTACAACAACAGCACAAGCAGGTACATCACAAGTTAATGCGTCACAAAACAGCGCATCAATGACAGCACATCAAACAACTACAGCACAGGTTAACTCAGCTGTGACAAACCTAGAGACAATTCAGTCTCATCTAACAACAAAAGCTTCAAATGTTTACCCATTGCATGCCAACCATGCACAACAACAAGCTAAAACAACTTCAACTACGAAAAATGACTCAAACACTGAACAGACTTTACCGGATACAGGAAGCAATGATCTTCCAGTATGGCCAATCGGTTTAGTACTGACAGGTTTAGGTGTGGCATATATCTCACGCAAACGAGATCATGCGGCATAAAAAACACAGCACAACTTCTGATTTTTCAGAGGTTGTGCTGTTTCTTTTTCTCACTTATGATTTTACTGTTTTCATCTCATAACCGTATGACTATTCAAATGTCTGAATCGTCATTTCAGGAATTCCAAAGTACTTTTCTAAGAATGCTTGATAATTATCAGGCGTTGTATCTTGAACAGTCTTCTCACCATTGACCAATAATGTTAAATGATTTTCAGTCAACGTATTACGTCCGACTTCGGTTGCTATTGTGATCAATAAACCTTGCACAAAGATAGAATCTGGACTGGATTGGTTAAATTCAATGCCATCTTTAAAATCATCTAATTGTTTTGGCTCATTTAATACACGATAGCTAGTCTGCCATTGATGATTATCATTAGACCATTTTTCAATATCATAATGTGTCTCATCGACGTGATGCACACGATAACTGCCTGTCACGTCCTGCATACTCGTTTCATCCATCGGCAACGCAAATTTCGGCATATCTCCAAAACCGACATCTACAACATACGGTACACCTTCAATTACGACTTGAAGTGACATATGCGAACCTTCACGCGCCCACCCTTTTGGACTTAACACAGTTGCAGATAATGCCTTCACTTCAAAACCTTTATATTCCAGATAATGTTTAAAGAAATAATTCATTTCATAACAAAAGCCTCCACGTTGTTCATCAACAACTTTATGCATCATCGCTTCATCTGTTAACGCAAGCGGCCAGCCATTTTGTACATTGATATTCTCAAAGGGTACATGCAGCGCATATTGTCTGATATAGGCATTTAATGTTTCTAAACTTGTATCATGGTATTGATCAGTATCTATTTCTAAATATTGTTCTAGTCTTGCAAAATCCACCATACTTTATCTTCCCTTTCTATATATTTTGTTTTATTTGTTTAATATGTTTAATAGGCGTAGAATTAAATCGAAATTATTACGATTAAAGAGAAAGGAGTCGTTTTAGATGCATTACTTTAATTTTGATGCGTTACTTACACCGCATGAACATCAACAAAGACAATCTTTAATTCGAGAGATTGTTAAACAACCGACTACTCCCCCTGCATTTACAGACGCTTATCAAACATTACTTGATAAACATGTGATTGTTGTACAAGACCACCTTATCACTTGTCTCTATCCTTTTGCGACACATCCAACTTCATTTAAAGTTCAGCTTTCAAATCATACCACTGTCTATGCGATGTGTGCGATTGATGCATTAGGCATTCATTATGCCTTGAATGAACCGATTCATATAGAAGCACAATGCGCAGAAACGAAAGAACCGATTCAAATCTCACTTAAAAACGGTCAACTTAACACTGAGAATCCAGCTATCTATGTATTATTTAAAAATTTATGTTCAGAAACACAGTGTGCAGACAGTTGTTGTCCTGAAATTCAATTTTTCATCAATAAAAACGCATTAGATCAATACTATCACACACATATCAATCAAAATATTGCGGTCGAAAATCATACAACTTATCACGCTTTACCACTTACTGAAGCAGATACGGTTGCTAAAGAGATTTTCGAAATTCGCGAAATCAATGAATAGCAAATTACTTAAATAATAGGGGTCGGGACATAAATGTTCTGACTTCTA
>NZ_KV837031.1:0-31353 GCF_001838465.1 Staphylococcus sp. HMSC061G12 | reverse complement strand
CAAGTTGTTAATCATGCCGAGCGCACACAAAAATAAGCATCCATGTCGGTTTTATTAAGACATGGATGCTTATTTCAGCTTTTATCTATTATTTTCTTTTATTGTTTTGAATGATCTTGTCCGTGCAACATCCAACGTACATTATATTTATCTGTAAATGAACCCATTTTACCGCCCCAGAATTGTTCTGCTAGTGGCATATCTACATGTACAGATTCATCATCTTTTACTTTGTCATATAAAGCTTCTACACGTTTTGCATCCGCTTCATCATTAATATCATAATCAATTAATAAAGAAATACCTTCGTTGATTTGAACATCTTTACCGAACGCATCTGATGCGTATAATGTCACACCCGCAATGGTAAATTCAGAATGCATTGTTTTATTGTCCGCTTCTTCTTCACTCACACCAAAGTTTTCAGCTTGTGATGGATCAACAGCTAAACGTTGAATATCAGTTGCGCCAAAAACCTCTTCATAATATTTTAATGCCTCTTTAGTATTGTTAAACGCTAAATATGGATATAATTGAGTCATAATCAATCCCCTTTTTATTTAATGTACTGCATTCTAATCATACCTTTTATTTGTAGTTTCAAACAACAAATAAGCGGGGATATGATGATAAGTTAAAAAAAGAAACTCGAGGTGTTAAAATGATTCAACGTTTAGACGAAGTCATGTTATATGTGAATGACCAAGAAACAGCCAAAGCTTTTTGGACAGAAAAATTAGGTTTCACTGTTTCATCCGATACAGAACAACATGGTATGCGTACCATTGTACTGCGTCCATCAAGTGACGCACAAACAGCCATTGTCCTCCACAACAAGCAAAAGATACAATCATTAGATTTAGGCATTAGTACAGAAACACCTTCTTTAATGTTTGCGACAGAAGATATTGAACAACTCTATCAAGATTATCAAGACAAAGACATCACAGTCGGTGATTTAGTCGACATGCCTCAAGGCAGAGTCTTCAACTTTGCGGATGATGAAAATAATTATTTCGCAGTCAAACAAATCTAATAAAAAAGATGCTGGAGGATGAAAATTTTCACCCTTCAACATCTTTATTTTTAGTTATTTTTCAATTTTAACCGTTTACTTTAAATTCAACTGTTTCAATAATGTCATGATTTCTATTTCTGAAATTTAATGTGACATTTTGATCATCTACTAAAAGTTCAGCATAAGTTTCTTCCATCATACTTCTTGATTGTGAAATACTGCCTGGATTAATCACATGTACCCCTTCTATTTCTTCATAACGAGCAATATGTGTATGTCCATAAAAGGCCAACTGACAATTTTCTTCTTTAGCTTTTTCAGCTAGAAGTTGACGTGTCGTATTCACTCTGTATAAATGTCCATGTGTATAGAAAGCACGCAAACCTTCATCACTGATGACATTTTCATTTGGAAACTCTGGATAGAAATCACAGTTACCTTTAACGCGATGGTATAAACTTAATTCTGTATCATCATATTGGAACTCTGAATCACCTAAATGCAACGCAACATCAACTTGGTCATAGTGGTTCACCACTTCAAATAAAATACCAGACTCTGTGTGGTTGTCACTTACAATAATCCAACGTCTCAAATTTGATCACCCTTTAAATAAGCTTTTAATTTATCAATTGCTTGACGTCTATGGCTGATTTCACCTTTTTCTTGATCCGTTAATTGTGCCATTGTTTTATGCATTCTTGGTACATAGAATATCGGATCATAACCGAAACCATGTTCACCTAATTTTTCCATTGTAATTACACCGCTGACTGTGCCTTCAAATGTCACAGTTTCTTCGCCTGGTGCACTCATGCTGATGACACAAACGAATTCTGCCGTACGGTGGCGGCTGTTACCTTTTAATTTCTCTAATAACTTTTCAATATTCGCATTATCATCTTTATCTTCTCCAGCATAACGCGCTGAATAAATACCAGGTTCCCCATTTAGCGCATCCACTGTTAAGCCGCTGTCGTCTGCGATGACACGTTTTCCTAACGCTTTAGCTGCTGCCTCAGATTTTAATTTTGCATTTTCTTCAAATGTTGTCCCTGTTTCTTCGACATCAAAGTCTGAAATTAATTCACTGATACCAATCACATTGTATTCAGGAAAGATGACTTTAAAGTCGTTGATTTTTCCTTTGTTGTTTGTCGCAATTACTAAATCTTCCATGTCCTTCACCTCAATATTAATCCACTTTCACATGTGTTACTTCAACATTATCTATTTTTAACCATTGTCCAATGATGTATTGGATATGTTTTGTATCCCCTGTCGCAAAGAAGCGATGTTTCGGATGTGGGGTATAATGCGCATGTTCATGACTGAAAGTCAATAACGCACTGACCTCACGTGCTGTTTCTAAACCAGATGATATCACAGTTTTATTACCACCGAAATAATCATAAATCGGTTGGAAGAGTAACGGATAATGCGTACATCCTAAAATTACCGTATCAGCATCATTATTTCTATATTGTTTTAACGTCTGATGAATCACAATATTTGTTGCGACGGGATCATGATAACGCATTTGTTCCACTAATGGTACAAAATCCGGACATGCAACTCCTGTGACTTCAACATGCGGATTAATCGCTTGTATATGTTTTGTATAAGCTTCTGATTTAATTGTCCCTTCAGTACCCAACACCATTACTTTATTATTTTGTGTCGTCATAATCGCAGTACGTGAGCCAGGTTCAATTACACCGATTACCGGAATCGGTAATAAGGCTTTCAACGTATCTAATGCGACAGCCGTTGCGGTATTACATGCGATAACCAGCATTTTAATATCATATTCCATTAATTTATTCGCAAGCTGTACCGTGAAATCACATACTTGCTTGCCATCTCTTGGTCCATATGGACATCTGGCGCTATCACCAAGATAATAGATCGTTTCATTTGGCAGCTGACGTATTATTTCTTTGGCTACAGTGAGGCCGCCGACTCCTGAGTCAATTACTCCGATGGGTTTATTCATGTCTTTTTCATCCTCACACTAAAGCATTCTTAGACTATATTTTATCATAACCCTGAATTAGATTGCATGAATGGTTATTTGGTTTCACGAGACAAAATGTAGACGAAAACGCTTTAAAGATTAAAAGCTTCAGAATAATGTACCTCTCCACTCATATTCATTAGCACATTTTCCTTCAATTCCAAAATCATTAAATAAGGTTCCATCTCTTTCATTGGTCCAAAAATATGATAAGCCGCAGCCAGTTCAAACCCGAACTTCTGATAATAAGTTGGGTCACCTAAAACTACAACTGATTGATAACCTTGTTGTCTTGCAGCTTCTAATGACGCTTCTACCAACTTCGTTCCTACGCCTTGTCTTTGATAATTCGGCGCTACACTTAATGGTGCAAGCGCTAATGACGGCGTTTCAGACCCAATAGTAATCTTAGACATCATAATATGACCGATAATCTCCTCTTGTTCTGATAGAGCGACCAAAGAGAGTTCAGGTACATAAGCGGTACTTTTTCTTAAACGTTGGACTAATAGATGTTCCGTCTGTTCACTCATCTCAACGGTTTCAAAAGCTGCTTGAATCAATCGTTCTATAGCTTGTTCATCATTTGATTGTTCTGTTCTGATTTTCATCTTCGACTTCCTTTCTTCCACTAAAAAAGAGGCAAGGAGTCGCACTCCTGCCTCTTGATTTATTATCAAATTATTGTACTTGGTGGTCAGAACCAAAGAATGATTTGAACATGTAGAATGAAGTTTCTCTGTTCAACGCTGCGATTGAAGTTGTTAAAGGAATACCTTTAGGACAAGCATTCACACAGTTTTGTGAGTTACCGCATTCTTGAAGTCCGCCGCCGCCCATTAAAGCGTCTAAGCGTTCGTCTTTAGTCATTGAACCTGTTGGATGCAAGTTGAATAAACGTACTTGTGAAATTGCTTGTGCCCCTACGAATTCGTTTTTACTTGTTACGTTAGGACAAACTTCTAAACACACACCGCATGTCATACATTTAGATAATTCATACGCTGTTTGACGTTTTTTCTCAGGCATACGTGGTCCAGGACCTAAGTCATACGTACCGTCAATCGGTACCCATGCTTTCATACGTTTTAAGTTATCGAACATACGAGAACGATCAACTTGTAAGTCACGTACGATTGGGAATGTGCTCATTGGTTCTAAACGGATAGGTTGTTCTAATTGGTCTACAATCGCTGAACATGCTTGACGTGCATGACCATTGATAACCATTGAACAAGCACCGCATACTTCCTCTAAACAGTTCATGTCCCATGTTACCGGCGCAACTTTTTCCCCTTTTGTATTATACGGATTACGTCTGATTTCCATCAAACAAGCAATCACGTTTAAATTCTCACGATAAGGAATTTCAAATTTTTCTTCATATGGCTGTGAGTCCGCAGTATCTTGTCGCTTAATGATTAAAGTTACAGTTTTAGAGCTATTTTGAGCTGGTTGTTGAACCGCTTCATCTTTAACTTCTTCTGCCATTATGATTTGCTCCCTTCTTCCTTACTTGAATCTTCTTTACTAGATTTTGATTTAGATGAGTAGTCACGTTTACGTGGTGGAATTAAGCTGATATCCACATCTTCGTATTCGAATCTTGGTGGATTATCGATACCTTCGTAAAACGCTTTTGTTGTTTTTAACCACTCTTCGTCGTTACGATCAGGGAATTCTGGTTTGTAGTGTGCACCACGTGATTCGTTACGGTTATATGCACCGATTGTAATCACACGAGCAAGTACTAACATATTCCATAATTGGCGTGTGAAGAATACAGCTTGGTTACTCCAAGTTTGTGTATCTTCCATGTCAATATCTTGATAACGTCTCATCAACTCAAGAATTTTTTCATCTGTTTCTAGTAAACGTTTGTTATCACGAACAACTGTTACGTTTTTCGTCATGATTTCACCAAGTTCACGGTGAAGTTTGAAGGCATTTTCTGTCCCTCTCATGTTTAATAAATCGTCAAAACGTTTTTGTTCTTTATCGATTAAGTCTTGGTAAAGACTGTCGTCTAATTCAGTATATGAATGTTCAACAGTGTCGATATATTTTACAGCGTTCGGTCCAGCTACTGTACCGCCATAAATCGCTGATAATAATGAGTTTGCACCTAAACGGTTACCGCCGTGTTGTGAGAAGTCACATTCACCTGCTGCGAATAAACCGTCAATTGTAGTCATTTGATCATAGTCTACGTATAATCCACCCATTGAATAGTGAACTGCTGGGAAGATTTTCATTGGTACTTTACGTGGGTCATCGCCTGTGAATTTTTCATAAATTTCGATGATACCGCCTAATTTAACGTCTAATTCATGCGGATCTTTGTGTGATAAATCTAGATATACCATGTTTTCACCATTGATACCTAATTTTTGGTTCACACATACGTCGAAGATTTCACGTGTTGCGATGTCACGAGGTACTAAGTTACCGTAATCCGGATATTTCTCTTCTAAGAAATACCAAGGTTTACCGTCTTTATAAGTCCAAATACGTCCACCTTCACCACGTGCTGATTCACTCATTAAACGCAATTTGTCGTCACCAGGAATCGCTGTTGGGTGGATTTGGATAAATTCACCGTTCGCATAAACTGCACCTTGTTGATACACGATAGATGCTGCTGAACCTGTATTGATCATTGAGTTTGTAGTTTTACCGAAGATAATACCAGGACCGCCTGTTGCCATCACTACTGCATCAGAACGGAATGCATCGATTTTCGCATCTGTTAAGTTTTGTGCAACGATACCACGCGCTGCGTTGTTTTCGTCTTTCACAACACCTAAGAATTCCCAACCTTCGTATTTTGTCACAAGACCGTCTACTTCGAACTTACGAACTTGTTCATCTAATGCATATAATAACTGTTGACCAGTTGTTGCACCGGCATATGCCGTTCTGTGATGCAACGTACCGCCGAAACGACGGAAGTCAAGTAAACCTTCCGGTGTTCTGTTGAACATTACACCCATGCGGTCTAATAAGTGGATGATTTTCGGTGCTGCATCCGCCATTGCTTTAACTGGTGGTTGGTTCGCTAAGAAGTCCCCGCCATAAACTGTATCGTCAAAGTGGATCCAAGGTGAGTCGCCTTCACCTTTTGTATTAACCGCTCCGTTAATACCCCCTTGCGCACACACAGAGTGCGAACGTTTTACGGGTACTACTGAGAATAAATCAACATGTACACCTTGTTCTGCTATTTTAATTGTTGACATCAGACCGGCAAGTCCTCCACCGACAACAATAACTTTTTTCTCTGCCATATAAATGTCACTCCCTGAAAATATAACCTTTATTTACGCTATGCTATTGCTCTTATACGAACGCTAAGATTGCACTTACACCGATGTAAGAAACAATAACGAATACTACTAATGATACCCATGTAAATACGCGTTGTGATTTAGCTGATTGTAAGGCACCCCATGTTACTAGGAATGACCATAAACCGTTCGCAAAGTGGAAAATTACTGCTACTGTTAAAACAAGGTAGAAGATTAACCAGAATGGATTGCTTAAGTAGTCTTGCATCATGTTGAATCCTAGTTCTTTATGCCCTAACCACATTTCCACTTTTGTTTGATAGAAGTGGATTGCGATAAAGATAAACGCTAAAACACCTGTGATACGTTGTAATAAGAACATCCAGTTTCTGAACCATGAATAATGGCCGACGTTCTCTTTAGCCGTGAATGCAATGTGAATACCGTATAACGCATGATAAAGAATTGGTAAGTAAATTAAGAAGATTTCAAGTGCTAACAAGAATGGTAATGATTCCATAAATCCTGCTGCTTGGTTGAAAGCTCCTGCTCCTTTAGTCGCTTGGTGGTTAACTGTCAAATGCACTAATAAGAATGCACCGATCGGAATAACCCCTAGTAACGAGTGTATGCGTCTTAAATAAAATTGATTCTTAGTATAACCCAAAAGGAAGTCCCCCCTGTGAAACAAATGATATTAATTGATTTCATTTTCAGGTTTGTTGAAATGCTCCAAATGCTCACAAAATTAAGTAAAATCAATACAAATGACTCAACCGCCAACGAACAGCCCTGCTGGGAGTTGTAAAACACTGCAATCAGCACGGCAGCTCAGCGCCATTTTTTCTCTATGTATGGACCCCTATCTTAGCTGTATATGCTGAACCGATGACCGCTGCAATCCCTTACAATCGAGGCAATTGTATTCAATTACACATTAAGTGAGAATCGTTTTCATTTAGAAAGCGTTTACAAACGCACCTAAAAAAATAAAATCTCGTTAACGATATTGTAACATTTTTTTACAGCCTTTTGGGCATGAGAATTATTATCAATGGATTTTTTTCAATCTTAGTTTAAATTCAGCTTCAAATAGACTTAAAATTAAGCTGAAAGCGGCACCTCCTTCAGCTTTCACTTCAGAATATACCGCTTCTAACTTTTTTGTTCTTCCTTATTTAATTCTTGTAGTAAATTCTCAGCTATCTTTTTAGGAAAACCAATTTCTTGAAGCTCCGCAACCGTGGCTGCTTTCATTTTCTTCACAGAACCAAACGTTCTTAACAACTTCGTTTTACGTTTTGGTCCGATACCATCAATATTATCTAACACAGACGTCAAACCATGTTTTTGTCTTGTTTGTCTATGGAATGTAATCGCAAAACGGTGGACTTCATCTTGAATTCGTTGCAGTAAATAGAACGCTTGACTGTTCTTCTTAAGCGGAACTACTTCTGCGTTTACACCATACAACAGTTCTGACGTTCTATGCTTATCATTTTTACGTAAGCCTGCGACAGGAATATCTAATCCCAATTCATTCTCAAGTACATCAATAGCTACAGACATCTGTCCTTTACCGCCATCGACAATAATAAGATCAGGTAACGGTAAACCATCGTTCAATACACGTGTATAACGTCTACGGATCACTTCTTGCATGGATTTATAATCATCCGGGCCATCAACCGTTTTAATTTTATATTTGCGGTATCCTTTTTTATCTGGTTTACCATCAACAAAAGTAACCATCGCAGACACTGCATCAACACCTTGAATGTTAGAGTTATCAAACGCTTCAATACGAATCGGCGTTTGAATTCCCATTTGTTCTCCAAGCTCTTCAATCGCTTTGATTGTTCTAGACTCGTCTCTCGCAATCAATTCGAATTTATTTTCTAATGAAATTTCAGCGTTATGATTCGCCATCTCAACTAAATCTTTCTTTTGGCCTCTGACTGGTTGCACAATTTTTGTATCTACAACCGATTGAATCATGTTAGCATCCAAATTTTTCGGCACATGCACTTCTTTCGGTAAAAGATGTTGATTCAATTGATAGAATTGACCGATAAACGTATAGAACTCCTCTTCTTCTGTTTGTTGAAGTGGAATCATTGTTGTATCACGTTGAATCATATTCCCGTTTCTGACGAAGAAGACTTGAACACACATCCAACCTTTCGACACACTATAACCAAATACATCACGTGCTTTATTATCTGTCGACATGATGTTTTGTTTTTTCGTCAAGTTATGAATATGTTGAATCAAATCACGATACTCTTTGGCTTGTTCAAAGTCTAATTGTTCACTCGCTGCCATCATGCGATCTTCTAAGTTCTTAAGAATTGTTTTATCTTCACCATTTAAGAACTCAGTCACTTCTTGAATCATTTGCGCATATTGTTGTTCATCTACGTCATAGACACAGGGGCCTAAGCATTGACCGATGTGATAATACAAACATAATTTATCCGGCATTTTATCACATTTACGGAATGGATAAATACGGTCTAACAATTTTTTCGTTTCTACTGCTGAATATGCGTTTGGATAAGGACCAAAGTATTTACCTGTCCCTTTTTTAACAGTTCTTGTAACCAACAAACGTGGATATTTTTCTCTCGTAATTTTAATGAAAGGATAGCTCTTATCATCTTTCAACAAGATATTGTAACGAGGTTGATATTGTTTAATTAAATTCAGCTCTAACAATAACGATTCCGTTTCACTATCTGTAACGATAAATTCAAAATTACGGATTTCTCCTACTAAACGTGTCGTCTTCGCATCGTGCGCACCTGTGAAATAAGAACGCAATCGATTACGCAGACGTTTAGCTTTCCCGACATAAATGACTTGATCATTGCGGTCTTTCATTAAATAACAGCCAGGTTCAAACGGAACCACTGATAGTTTCTGTTTAATCTTTTCTTTATAATCTTCCAACGATTAACCTCCCTTCTCCTAAAGTTTGATAGATTTACTATGAAATTCAATTTACTATTATAACAAATACCAGCTTATAGGAGCGACTGGCTTGCTTAACCAACGCTTTAAATTTCCATATGAAAAAGACCAGAACACTATATTCTGGTCTCGCATTATTGTAATGATTGATTCGATATTTAACGTGAAGTTTCAACCATAATCGCCGAAACTCGGCATTATTTTAAAATTATAGGTGTTTGTTTAATACTTCAGCTAAGTTTTCTTTAGGTTGGAAACCTACAACTTTATCAACAGGTTCTCCATCTTTGAAAACGATTAGAGTTGGGATACTCATTACTTCGAATTTAGCTGCAGTGTTAGGATTTTCGTCAACATCTAATTTTAAGATGTCAGCTTTACCGTCGAAATCTTGAGCTAATTCTTCTAATACAGGTGCGATCATTTTACAAGGTCCACACCAAGTTGCCCAGAAATCTACTAATTTAACACCATTTTGAACTTGTTCGTTAAAGTCTGAATCAGTAACTTTAATTAATGCCATAAATATCGTTCCTCCTTAGGAATTTTAATGATGAACAAAGTATATCAGATACGATTTGTAATTGCATCGGCTTTGCTCATAACTACATTCTTTTTTATATTTCTTCATATTATTTTCATAATCGTATTATTTCAACGTCGCAACTGTTACACCGAAGCCACCTTCACTTGGTGTACCCGTGCGGTAAGAGGCAATATTTTTATGTCGTTTCAAATGTTGTTGCACTGCCTTCTGCAATGCTCCTGTTCCCTTCCCGTGAATAATATAAACATTCTCGTAGTTGCTGAGCATGGCTTGATCTAGGTACTGATCTAAAGCTGTTACCGCTTCATCATAACGATAACCTCTTAAGTCTAACTCCATTTTCACTGGAGAACGGTTCGAACGTGATACCATTTTCGTTTGTGGTTCTTGTGTCTTTTGTTTCTTCTCTAAGTCGGCAATCGGTAATTTCATTTTAATGATGCCCATTTGAACCACTGCTTCTTCATCATCCAAGATTTCAAGCACTTCACCTTTTTGACCATAGGTTAAGACTTTGACTTCGTCGCCAACTTTAATCTCATCCCATTTTTTCTTCTTCACATTTTGTTTAAGGTCAGTTGCTTCATATTGCTCATCTAAGTGTTTACGTTTTTCAATCAACTCGTGCTCTTTCACATCAGCGTTTTTCTCATCTCTTAACTGACGTAAATCTGAAATAATTTCTTCTGCTTCTTTTGTCGCAGCTTTAACACGTTGATTGGCTTTCGTTTTCGCTTCATCCATCAATTGTTTTTCGTAATTTTGATATTGATCATATTTCTGACTCAATTGACGGTGTAAATCTTGTGCTTCTCGTAATAATTGTTCTAATTCAATACGTTGATTATCTACGCGTTTCGTATTCTTCTCTAGTGAAGCAATCATATTATTGATTTCTTGCTCATCTTGTCCAATCATCGCTTTCGCATCACGAATAATTTTGCCATTTAAACCGAGTTTACTTGAAATTTCAAAGGCATTTGAACGTCCAGGCACACCCATTAATAATTTATACGTTGGGCTGAGCGTATTCACATCGAATTCCACACTGGCGTTCATGACACCCTCTCGGTTATAACTATAGGCTTTTAATTCAGGATAGTGTGTCGTAGCCATCACTAATGCACCGCGTTTTTGTACATTATCTAAAATACTCATTGCGAGTGCTGCCCCTTCACTTGGGTCTGTACCAGCACCAAGTTCGTCAAAGAGAATCACACTGTTGTAATCTGCATGTTTTAAAATCTCTACAATATTCTTCATATGAGAAGAGAACGTTGATAATGATTGTTCAATCGATTGTTCATCACCGATATCACAATAAACATTATCAAAGACACCGAGTTTACTACCGTCTAATGTTGGAATTAATAAACCTGATTGTGCCATCACGATGATTAAACCTAACGTTTTCAATGTGACAGTTTTACCACCAGTATTCGGACCCGTAATAATCACAGTTTGAATGCCATCTACAAATTCAATAGTATTCGCAACAACCGTTTTTGGATCTAATAATGGATGGAATGCTTTTGGTAAATACACCTTACGTTCTTCTGTAAATTCAGGTTTCGTCCCTTTAATAGAACTGCCGTATCGTGCTTTCGCAGTTAAGAAGTCGATTTGTCCCATTACAGACTCTGCAATTAAACAAGCATCCGCTTCACCAGCAACTTCTAACGTCAACTCCGTCAAAATACGTTCGACTTCTGCTTTCTCATCATTACGGAGTCGGCTAATCTTGTTATTCATTTCTACCACAGCAGAAGGTTCAATATATAACGTTTGACCTGAAGATGATTGGTCATGAACGATACCATTGAAATCTTGACGATATTCCGCTTTTACTGGAATTACATGTCTATCATTTCTGACTGTAATAATCGAATCTGATAATTTCTTTTGGTTCGATTGACTTTTAACCACACGGTCTAAGTTTTGTTTAATGCGTTGTGACGTACTATGAATGCGACTTCTGATACTTTGCAGTTCATAGCTTGCATCATCAAATAAATCATAAGCATCACATTTTTGTTTAATTTCTTGATACAAATCCGAAAGAATCGGCAATTGAGTCATACGCTCATCTAAAATCGGATAATTGATAGCTTCCTCTTCTTCTAAGAGTTGACTGTAGAATGTTTTATATTGATTTTGAACTTGAATCAAACGCTTAATCTGGTTCAATTCACGTACGTTCAACATACTGCCGATTTTCGCACGATGAATAAGCGGTGACACTTTAGATAAACCACTCAAACTCGGTAAACGATGCTTATTATAAATTTGAGATATTTCATCTGTTTCATCTATTTGATGAACAACAGTTTGATAATCAGAAGCTGGTGACATTGACGCTGCTTTTTCTCGTCCTAAGTCACTGACAGCTTCTTTTTCTACAAGTGCTTTGATTTTATCGAAATCAAGCACATCTAATGTCTTCTGTCTCACTGACATCCCTCTATTTCTTTAGCTTTTTATTATTTTTTATAAATGATTTGAAATCTTCTCTGCTCATAGTGTTCAACACACGTGATTTATCAATAAAAGCTTTTTGCGCTGTCGCGATACCATATTTCATCAACTCTAAGTTATCGATATGGTGTGCATCCGTATTGATGGTTACCATAATATCTTGATGATGACGTAACGCTTCTGCACTTAAATCTAAACGTAATGGATTCGCATTGATTTCTAAAATGGTGCCTGTTTCTTTCGCTAGCTCGAATAATCGATCCATATTAACTTTATAGCCGTCACGGCGACCGATAATACGTCCTGTTGGATGTGCAATATGACGCACATAAGGATTACGGCATGCTTGTTCTAAGCGATGCATAATTTGTTCTTCCGTTTGATTAAAGCTTTGATGAATCGATGCGATAACATAATCAAGCTGGGCTAATATCTCATCTGGATAATCTAATGTACCATCTGCTAAAATATCCATTTCAGTTCCAGAGTAAATATCAATTTCATCATATTCCTCATTAATCGCTTTAATTTCTTCATTTTGACGTAATAAACGCTCAATTTCTAAACCATGTGCTACACGTAAACTACGTGAATGATCTGTAATAACCATGTATTCATAGCCTTTTTGAATATTAGCTTCAATCATTTCACGCAAACTAAAGGCACCGTCACTCATGGTTGTATGCATGTGCACATCGCCTTTAATATCATCTAACGTCACAATATTAGATAAGTCTCGGTCAAATTCACTGCCGTCTACACGCATTGGCGGCGCAATCCATTCATGTCCGAAATGTTCATAGATAGCTGCTTCACTGTCTAATTGCAGCAAAGAACCATCTGGCTGTTCAATGCCATATTCACTGACTTTTTCACTGCGTGCTTTCGCAAGTTGACGAATACGGATATTATGATCTTTTGAACCAGTAAAATGTTGCAGCGTATGATAATATGCGCTTGGTTCAACAATTCTGAAGTCGATTTCAATTGTTTCATCTTCAAATTCAACTTCTACCGATACTTTCGTTAATCCTACTGCCACATCTTTGACTTTATGCGGCACCTTTAATAAGGCTTGTTGCACAGTCTCAGGATCATTTGTACTCATTATATAGTCTAAATCTTTACTCATTTCCTTCACTCTGCGGAAACTGCCTGCTACATGATATTGTTCTAACGCATCAATCGTCTCTAAATATTCTTCAATTTCTTGATTCAATTTAATCAATAAGTTGATAGGATAACGTTCTTTACGTGCACTTAGCGCTTTGACACCCGCTAAGATATTTTCTTCAGTCTTTTTACCGAAACCACTTAACGCACTGACTTCTTTATTTTCACAAGCACGTGCAAGCTCTTCTTTATTCGTAATGCCAAGCTCTTTATAAAGTTTATGAATCTTTTTACTGCCAAGACCTGGAATCTTCAATAATGGCACTAAACCTTCAGGCACTTCTTCTTCTAATGCTTTAAGTGTTTCAGATTCACCTGCTGCTAAATATTCATTGATAACTTCGCCAACACCTTTACCGATGTTTTTAAGCTTTGTGACATCTTCAATTTCATCCATCGTACGTTCATCTGTTTCTAAACTTTGCGCTGCTTTACGATAAGCAGACACTTTGAATGTATTTTCACCTTTTAACTCCATGTAAGTGGCAATCTTCTCTAATAAACGCACAACATCTTTCTTTGTAATATGTTGACTCACTTTATTCACTCCAATTAAAAAGAGGAACTTGATGGCATTCGTATATCTGTAACAGATTGGCGAATGTGTCAGCCTCCTCTTTGTTTAGTCTTTGTATTCATTGAATTATAATGCCATCACAAATGATGACAGATATGGGGTATGAAAGAGTATCAAATTTGCGATAATCGATTGTGCAAATTGCTGCTGAATCGAAAAGCTCGGATATAAGCTGCACAAGTATAATACGAGCAAGACAATGACCACAGAGCTGATCAAGCTAAGCAGTACACCGAAACTTCGATTCAAGATAGATATGGGTTGTGTTACCATTATTTTATCAAACGCAGATAAAATAAGGTATAAAATAAACTTGCTGATTAGAAATATCATAATAAACGCGACAATATTTTCAAAGCGCAGATGAATATCATCATATTGTATAAAATAATGTGTTTGTGCTGCTTTCGTTTTAGGAAACGGAACATATAATTCTAACTGCTTCGCAATCGGTGCGTACCATAATGCCGCAAAGATAAACGCAGCGACCGTACTTATAAAATGAAGCAGACTCCACCAAAATCCTCTGCGAAACCCCATAGCGGCAATCAAAATAAAGACAAAAAAGATGAAGAAATTTAGCAGCATAGGCAGACCCTACTGTTCATCATGCTTCAAACGATTCAACTCTTGTGTCAAACGACGATTTTCTTCTTCTAATAACACCTTTTCATGCATAATGTTAACCGCAGTTAATACTGCTTTACGTGTGGTATCTAACCCCGCACTCTTACGACCTAATTCTTGAATTTTTTCATCTACTAGATGCGCAACATAACGTATATGCTCAGGATTATCTTCGCCGACTATTGTATAATTTTTGTTATTAATCGTAACATTGATTCTATTTTTAAATTC
Source organism: Staphylococcus sp. HMSC061G12 (assembly GCF_001838465.1). Lineage (NCBI taxonomy): Bacteria > Bacillati > Bacillota > Bacilli > Caryophanales > Staphylococcaceae > Staphylococcus > Staphylococcus sp. HMSC061G12. The sequence continues at coordinate 16,428 of NZ_KV837031.1, read as the reverse complement.
GCCCAATTTGATAACTCCAATCTTGCTTATTTTCACTCATTCACCACGACAACTGATGAGTGTATCTCTTATATTAATCGTAACTGATTTTCACACTGATTTGTTGAAAACCACTCTATTTATTCATCACGAACCATTATACACGAGTGCCATTTATTATGTAAGTAGTGTACGCTTTTTGCCAATGTTATGTAAACAGACTGTAATATATAACCTTTTATTGTGACAGGCACCTATAGTAAAATAAGAATACTACTACAAGTAAGGAGCATCCCTATGGCGAACGTCGTATTAAAATTAACAGAAGAACAAATTCAACAATTACTTAGCAAAATCAACGCAGACACAACGAATCTTCCCAAAGGCTCACGCGCACGCGCAAAATATCAAGGTACAACAATTCATATTTATAATTCCGACAAAGTCATGTTTCAAGGCACTCAAGCAGAAGCAGTTTCACAACAATTACTAGGTAATGCTGTCCAAACGTCTAAAGCACCCTCAAAGAAGAAGAAAACAACAATCATCAATTCCAGTGATTATCCATTTAATACATCCAACTGTATCGGCAGTGATGAAGCAGGCAGCGGCGACTATTTCGGTCCGCTTACTGTTTGTGCGGCTTATGTGTCAAAAGAACATGTCGAAGTATTAAAAACGTTAGGTGTCGATGATTCTAAAAAATTATCAGATGATAAAATTGTTGAATTAGCTAAGCAATTAGTGACATTCCTTCCCTACTCACTACAAACATTAGATAACAAAAGATATAATGAACAAAAACAACTCGGCTGGTCACAAGTTAAAATGAAAGCTGTTTTGCATAATCATGCCATTGAAAACGTGGTAGACCGTATCGAAGCACAAAACTTCCCTTTAGACTATATTGTAATTGACCAATTTGCGGTACGCGGTGTTTATCAAAATTACGCACTGACAGCTATGCCTTATCCAGACAAAACTTGTTTCGAAACAAAAGGTGAATCCAAATCTTTAGCCATCGCAGCCGCAAGTATCCTTTCCCGTTATGCTTTCGTGAAACATATGGAGCATATGGGCAAAAAAATAAACCAAACGATTCCAAAAGGGGCAAGTCAAAGAGTAGATTTATTTGCGGCTCGTTTAATTGATCAATACGGTACAGAGACATTAGACTCTATATCAAAAGCTGACTTTAAAAATAGAGACAAAGCCTTAGACCTTTATCGTAAAAAACAATTAAACAACTAATCACCTTAACAGATTGCTTACACTTTATATATAAATAAAATGAAACAAGCTCCTTCCACACATGATCTGTGTAGAAAGAGCTTGTTTTTTTATATTTCATTTTCTTCAAATGAACCGAATTAACGAATCACTGCACCTTCTGCAGTTAACGCATTCACGATTTCATCATGAACCGCTGTCACTTGTTCGTCTGTTAACGTATTTTCTGTATCTAAATAAGAGATACGGATCGCAACTGATTTCTTACCAGCTTCCATATGTTCGCCTTCATAGACATCAAAGACTTGCGCATCTTGTAAGATTTTACCGCCATGTGCTTTGATTGTGCTAATAAGTTCAGCAGCTGACACTGTTGTATCTACTTCTAATGCGATATCTCTCGTTACACCAGGATATTTAGGGATTTGTTCATAATTGATGTAACCCACAGAAACATTCATCAATTTATCGTAGTTTAATTCAAAGACATACGTACGTTGTTTTAAATCATTTTCTTCAGCTAATTGCGGGTGTAATTCACCGATAAAGCCGATGACTTCGCCATTTAATAAAACATTTGCCGTACGTCCTGGATGTAAACCATCCATTTGCGTTGCCTCGTAATCAAATGTAACATCTAATTTTTCCGCAACTGCATCTAAGACACCTTTCGCAAGATAGAAATCTGTTAATTCTTTTTTACCTTGCCATTGGTTGCTGCTATATTCACCAGTTAAAATACCACTTAAGTATTCAACCTCATCTGGTAATTCACCTTTGCCATTCGCAAAGAAGACGCGACCGATTTCATATAAGAATACATTTGTGTTTTTACGTGCCACGTTATAAGCCACCGCATCAATTAAATGTGGTAATAAACTTTGACGTAATACTGCGTGTGCTTCACTCATCGGCATTAACAATTCAATGTTTGGTTTGTCACTCACTGAGAATGCTTTACCACGTGCACGGTCTACTAATGAATACGTAATTGCTTCACTTAAACCTGCACCTTCTAATGTACGTTTTAAAATACGTGTTTTTGATTGACGGTCTGTCAATTGACCGCTTGTAACTTGTTCGAAGACTGGTAATGTTGATGGAATTTCATCATAACCATAAATACGTGCCACCTCTTCGATTAAGTCTTCTTTGATTTTGACATCTCTACGACGTGAAGGAACATAGACTGTTAAGTTACCTTCATTATTTTCAGTTTTGAAACCAAGTTGACTTAATGATTTCACAATCGCTTCAACTGTCATTTCTGAACCGATTGTATTATTAATTTTATCAACTGTAATTTCAATCGGTGTAATAAATTCGCCTAAGTCACCTGATGCGACGCGATCTGATAATACTTCACCTTGTGCGTAATGTTCTAATAAGTAACATGCACGGTCTACAGCTTGGTCTACAAATTCAGTCGCAATTCCTTTTTCGAATCGGCTTGAAGATTCACTACGTAAGTTAAGACGACGTGATGTATGACGAATGCTGACAGGATCGAAAATTGCACCTTCAACCACGACATTTTGTGTTTGTTCAGTAACTTCAGAGAAGTCTCCACCCATCACACCACCAAGCGCAATCGGTTCTTTGCCGTTTGTGATAACGATATCTGACGCTAATAATTCACGTTCTGTATCATCTAACGTTGTCATTTTTTCGCCTTCTTGCGCTTGGCGCACGACAATTTTGTCAGACCCGATATGATCTTGGTCAAACATATGGAGTGGTTGGCCGTATTCTAATAACACATAGTTTGAAATATCTACAACATTATTAATCGGACGAATACCGGCTTTCATTAATCGTGCTTGCATCCACATTGGAGATGGGCCGATTTTAACGTTTTTAACGACACGTGCACTGTAATAAGGTGTTTTATCTGGATTTTCAACTGTTACTGAAATTTCTTCAGATGCTGAAGTTTCAGTCGTGTCAGGTTGTGTTTCTGGTAATGTTAACGGTGCACCATAAAGTGCTGATGTTTCATAGGCAGCACCTACCATACTAAATGCATCCGCACGGTTCGGTGTTAAGTCGAATTCCATTACTTGATCATTTAAGTATAATGCTTCTAATGCATCAGTACCTGGTTTAACTTCATTCGGGAAGTTATAAATTCCTTCTTCAAATGCTTTAGGTACCACGTTGCTTTGAACGCCGATTTCTTGAAGTGAACAAATCATACCTTCAGAAACTTCACCACGTAATTTCGCACGTTTAATTTTAACGCCGCCTGGTAAACGACCGCCAACAGTTGCGACAATCACATATTGTCCAGCATCAACGTTAGGTGCACCACATACGATTTGTACGGGTTCTTCTTCACCGATATCCACTTTACAAATATTCAATTTATCTGCGTTCGGATGTTGTGTTTTACTTTCCACATAACCTACGACTAATTTTTTAATTTCAGCTGTGTAATCAATGATGTCATCGACTTCAATCCCTGTACGTGTGATACGTTCAGCTAATGATTGAATCGGTTCATTAACCGCAACTAAAGATTCTAACCATTCTTTTGATACAAACATTATGCTTCACCTCTATCTTCAACAGCTTTGAATTGATCTAAGAAACGGACATCATTTGTATAGAAGTAACGAATATCTTCAATACCGTATTTCAACATTGCGATACGGTCAGGACCCATACCGAATGCGAATCCAGTGTATTTAGAAGAATCGAAACCAGCCATTTCTAAAACATTCGGATGCACCATACCGGCACCTAAGATTTCAATCCAACCTGAACCTTTACATACGTTACAGCCTTTACCGCCACATTTGAAGCAAGACACATCGACTTCTACTGAAGGTTCAGTGAATGGGAAGTAACTTGGACGCAAACGGATTTCACGTTCTTCACCGAATAATTTTTTCGCCACAAGTTCAAGCGTACCTTTCAAATCACTCATTTTAATATTTTCTGCCACAACTAAGCCTTCAATTTGTGTGAATTGGTGACTGTGTGTCGCATCATCTGAGTCACGACGATATACTTTACCAGGACAAATAATTTTAACTGGCCCTTGGCCGTTACGTTTCTCAAGTGTACGTGCTTGTACAGGTGAGGTATGTGTACGCATTAACGTTTCTTCTGTGATATAGAATGTATCTTGCATATCACGTGCTGGGTGTGATTTCGGTAAGTTTAATGCTTCGAAGTTATAGTAATCTTGTTCTACTTCATAACCATTCACAATTTCATAACCTAAACCTAAGAATAAATCTTCAATTTCTTGAATCGTACGTGTTAATGGGTGTGCTGCACCTTGTTTGATTTGGCGACTTGGTAAAGTCACATCAATTGTTTCTTCTTCTAATTGTTTATTTAAACGTTCTTGTTCAAGCACTTTTTTACGTTCAGCAATTGCTTGTTCAATCGCTTGGCGTACTTCATTGACTGCTTGTCCGAATTTTGGTTTTTCTTCATTTGATAAATCTTTCATTTGTTTCATTAAACCTGAAACAGAACCTTTTTTACCTAAGTATTTAACTTTAACATCTTGTAACGCTTTCTCATCTGACGCTTGTGACACATCGGCCAAAGCTTCTGATTTCAGCTGATTCATTTCTTCAGTTTGAATCATATCTGCCCCTCCTAAATAATATTGCCAATAAAAAAAGACTTCTATCCCTGAGATATGGGACGAAGTCTTCCGTGGTACCACCCAAATTTATGCATACGCATACACTTGATTTATCATAGATAACGGTGATGAACCGACTTAAATTTCTTTAAGTTGCCAAAAAGGTGAAAAAAATTATCGCATTCTGGAATAACTTTCAGTCACGGTTATTCTCCCTAAACAGTCTGCTTCTGATAATTTACGTCTTTTTATAGGCAAAGTATTAATTTATCTGTTTGAGTCATCTGCTCAAACTCTGAATCACATTTAATTATAAGTAATCCCTTCCGACCGGTCAACCTTTTAATTTATAGATTAAGATACTGCCTGCAATCGCTACATTCAGACTTTCAGCAGCCCCGTACATCGGAATTGTTAAACGTTTCGTCGTGTGACTTAATAATGCTGGATCGACACCTTGACCTTCGTTACCAAGCAATAACGCGAAAGATGATTGTGCATCCTCTTCATTAAAATTCACCGCATCTTCTAATGCAGTGCCGTATACCGGCCCATCAAATTGATTAATAAATTCCTCAATCGGCTGAGTGACAATCGGCAAATGGAAGACACTGCCTTGGCTTGAGCGTAATACTTTATCTTGATACGCGTCGGCTGTTCCTGGTGACAAGACAATCAAATCCAACGCAGCTGCATCAGCTGTACGAATCAACGTACCAAGATTACCTGGATCTTGAATGCGATCAAGCAGTAATACTTGTTTAGCCTCTGCGATATGTGAAGCAACCTCTGGTTTTTCAATGACCGCAAAGATACCTTGAGGTGTCACAGTTCCTGACAAACTTTCTGCTACTTTGAAGTTTATATGGAACGCTTCTTCAGCAGCTTCAATTAATTGTGCATCAAAGCGTTCAGGTTCAACGACAAAAAGTTGTTTTACTGATAATTGGCTTTGAACCGCTTCTTCAATCAAATGTGTCCCTTCTACCAACAACAGTCCTGTTTTATCTCGTTCTTTTTTCTTCTTTAATTTATTCGCTTGTTTCACCTTCGTATTTTGCGGTGACGTAATTTGTTCCATAGTCGGTTACCTCATTTACGATTTTTCCTTATTTTATCATGTTGCTTCTCATAAACAAAAATGAGACCTACCGTTATATACGATGGGTCTCATTATTCATCAATTATTTTGAAACGACTTCTTCACCGTTGTAAGAACCACAGTTTTTACAAACGCGGTGAGATAATTTGTATTCACCACAGTTAGGGCATTCAGTCATACCTGGTACTGATAATTTAAAGTGAGTACGACGTTTATTTTTTCTAGTTTTAGATGTTCTTCTTTTTGGTACTGCCATGATTTAATCCTCCTTAAATTTCAAACACAAAAATCTTTGTTACTGTGCGATTAAGATGTTAATAACAATACTATCTATTGTACATCAACTTCTATTGCTTTTCATCATAAAATTGTTGCAATTTTTGAAGCCTTGGATCGACTTTCTTAGAAGAGATTTCTTCTGCTTGTTCACTTTCTTCTAATTCGTCTTCGTCAATAACTTCCCAACCTTGACCGCTCTGCAGCATGTCTTCTAAACTGCTGTCTTCAGCCACTGCTCGGATAGGCTTTTCTATGATGACAAGCTCTTCTGCGATATCACGTAAATCAATCATTCCGTTTGTAGCAAGATGATAATGTTCATCATCTTCTTCACTATCACTAAACTCATGACCTTCTAAATCAAATATTTCTGTTGTTTCCACATCAATCGGCACTTCAACCGGTTTTAATGTACGCGCATCTTCCATCGTGTACGCACCAGTTAAGTGGATATCAGCGACAACTTCATTTGATTTGACATCAAGTTTGCCCTTCACTCGGATATCAGATAAATCTATAAGTCCTAATTTATCAATTAAATGATTATAATTTACTGTTTGATCAAATTCAAAAGGCTGACCTTGATATTTTCTTAATTGCGTTATTGACCATTTCATATGGCTTCACCTCTAACAAGCACAAAATTTATTTTAACTTTCTAGCGTTAAGTTGTCAAGATTTTTTCTTAACATCTTGACTTTTTGATACAATAATCATAATGAATTCTGAAAGGACGGATTGCAAATGAAATGCGCTGCACTGATTACAGAGTATAACCCCTTCCATAACGGGCATGTCTACCATGCAGAACAAGCACGTCAAATCGCTGATGCAGATATCACTGTAGCTATTATGAGCGGTCAATTTGTGATGCGCGGAGAACCCGCAATCTACAACAAATTTTTACGCACACAATTGGCACTCTCTGCTTGCGACCTTGTCGTCGAGCTTCCTGCTTATGCAGCGTTATCTGCTGGAGAATACTTCGCAGAAATGGGTGTCAAAGTTGCTGACTATCTTAATTGTGATGCACTCGTGTTCGGAAGTGAATCCGGCAGCATCAAAGATTTCGAACATGTTGCCATACAACTCAACCATATCGAAGAACATCCAGAATTTCAAACAAAGCTGCACGAAGGGAAAAGTTACCCTAGAATCATCCATGAATTATTAGATGAACCTGCTTTACTGCAGACACCTAATAATATCTTAGGTCTCTCTTATGTACAAGCTATTCAACACTATGCAGCACACATCACACCTTTGACATTACAACGACACCAAACGAACCATCATAACCAAACCATAGACAACCAAACTTTCGCAAGCGGCAGCGCAATCAGAAAGGCGCTCAAAAACAATGATGCAAGCTTTGAAACAGTAGTTCCATCATCAGTTAAACACTTGTATACATCACCGCAATTAACGTTAGATGAAGTGTTCCCTTATCTGAAATTTACATTATTACGCGCCTCTCTTGAAGAATTACGTGAGATGCATACGGTTAGTGAAGGGTTTGAGTATCGTTTAAAAGAAAAAATCCAATCTGCACACAACTTCGATCAATTGATGCAACTGCTTAAAACTAAGCGCTATACGTATACCCGTATTCAGCGTATGTTAATGAACTGCTTGTTAAACTTTAAACAAGCAAATAAACAAAATGAAATTGACGCTGTACGCATCTTAGGTATGAATGAAAAAGGACAAGCGTACTTAAAACAATTGAAGAAAGATTTTCCAGATCGACACTTTATTACGAACGTTAATAAAGCGACCGCAAGTTATTTTGAACCAGAAATCAAAGCAACTGAAATTTATAATGCACTGTCTGGTCAAACCGCTAATGATTTCAATACACCTGTAATTAGGGTACAGTCACAATAAGGGGGTAAATCAACATGCAAGTTTATTCAGAATCGGAAGTAAAAGAACGTTATCATATGAAAGATGCGATTACAGCGATTGAAGAAAGTTTCAATAAGCTGAACCAAATCAAAACTGCACCACGCACGGTGATTCCTACAGGTGATGGTGCAAAATCTATGTTATACATGCCTTGTGTTGACTTAGCCAAACAACTCGGCACAATCAAAATTACATCTATCACACCAGAGAATCCAAAACAGCAACTACCTACTACACAAGCACAAATCGTGATTACTAATCTTAAAAATGGTGAAACGAAGGCGATGTTAGATGGCAGTTACCTGACTAGATTGAGAACTGGTGCACTGAGCGGTATTGCGACTAAATATATGAGCCGTGAAGATGCGACAACTTTAGGTATGATTGGGACAGGTGGTATGGCTTACGAACAATTCTTAGGTAATATCGAGGTCCGCCCTATTGATACAGTCTTGCTTTACAACCGTACAACAGAAAAAGCACAAGACTTTAAAACACGTATTTTAAAAGATTATCCAGATTTAAATGTTCAAGTATTAGAAGATGTATCAAAACTGGTCAAACAAGCAGATATTATCAACTGCCAAACACCTTCCACGCAGCCTGTCTTTAACGCTGAAGATGTACAACCAGGCACACATATCAACGGTATTGGCTCTTACCAACCGGATATGAAAGAACTAGATGCAAATATTTTCACGCAAGCAGAAAGTGTCGTTGTAGATGATCTTGAAGGGGCTAAAGAAGAGTCAGGAGAATTGATTGAAGCGAATGAAAATAAAACATTCACTTTCGAAGAAATCAATGATGAACTCAAAACACTTTCACAACAAGGGACTCTATATCGTAAAAATAATGACGCCATCACTGTCTTTAAATGTGTCGGTGCAGCTTACTTTGATTTAGCTGTTGCCATCGGCGCTTATGAAAAGTTAAATCAATAATTACAAAACAAAACATTTAATATCAAATAAAAAACACGTTTCAACACCTTTTGTATGATACAAATAGACGTTGAAACGTGTTTTATTAGTTTCCGAATTTTTCTTTTAATGCTTTTTCTACAGGAGGCGGTACAAACTCAGAAATATCCGCTTTATATTGCGCTACTTCTTTAACTACACTAGAACTGATGAATGAATAGTTCGTGCTTGTCATCATATATAATGTTTCGACATCACTATTCAACTTCTTGTTCATAGATGTTAAACGCAATTCGTATTCAAAGTCGCTGACTGCACGTAATCCTCGAATGATTGTTTTTGCGCCGATTTTATCACAAAAATCTACAAGTAAACCATTGAATTGGTGTACTTGTACGTTCGGGATATTTGCGACAGATTCTTCAATTAAAGCGATGCGTTCTTCCACAGTAAAAGTCCCTGACTTATTACGGTTTTTCAATACACAGATGTGGATTTCATCAAAACGGTGTGCCACACGTTCAATAATATCCAAATGCCCATATGTAATTGGATCGAAACTACCTGGTATTACTGCTTTTGTTTCAGCCATCATGTTCTCCTTTTTCTAATAACATAGTATCCGTTAAGCCATAATGATAACGTTTAATCACTTCAAAAGAGTGCGTATCAATGTTTTCTTTATGGTTAAACTCACAAACGATGATACCACTTTTCTTCAATAAGTTAAACTCTTCGATTTGTGCTAATGCTTTATCAATTAATCCTTTATCATAAGGCGGGTCTAAGAAGATTAAATCAAATTGAATGTCTCGTTTAGCTAACGCTTTCAAGGCACGGTCAGCATTATTTTTATAGACTTCTGCTTGTTTCATCAAATCTAAGCTGTTTAAGTTTGCTTTGATTACTTTGACTGCTTTAAAATTTTGATCTACAAAAATCATTTCGTCCATACCACGAGACAATGCTTCTATACCTAAAGCACCGCTTCCCGCAAACAAATCCAAACCGATACCTGATACATCATGCAAGGTATTAAAGATACTTTCTTTTACTTTATCTGTTGTCGGACGTGTATTACGCCCTTGCAGACTTTCTAGAGGTTTACTTTTATGTTGGCCTGATATCACTCTCATCTAATACTTCACTTCCCCTCTTGTTCTATAATATAATTTGGGTAATAAGGAGGCTATTCCCAAAATGAAACAATCTTTTATTGTACTCGGTGAAGGACTCACCGATTTATTTGAGTTCAAAACACTTATTCAATATAATCATGAACGCATTAATCGCATTGTGTTCTTTAACAGTCCAAGTTCAGACAAAGGTTTAAGTTCTGCAGCGATTATCATGAATCCAACTGAAGGCAATTACTTCCAAGCCATGTATATCATGTTGAATGCTTTTCCTTACCCTCATCCAGAGGATAATAAAAAATCAGCAATGATTCGCGGCTTCGCTGAAGATTATCAATTACCGTTAAACGAATTAGATGTTAAATCTTCAGACGAGTTTCATGATTTAGAACTCTATTTCAACTATTTAGTCGGTGTCTTACGCTTATATCATTGGATACCGCCATTACAATAACGTTTAATGTCATATCATAAGGGTTATATTGGTTGATACAGTAGTGTAACTATTAATTGATTTCGTATTTTTCTTTTTCATACGTTTTCTTTAAATATTTATAAGGAGAACCTTCAATGTGACGCACATACTTTAATTTCATGAGTCGGTTGACAATATGATCGGCATCATTTTCATTGATATACATGATGACATATTTGCGATTACGATTACTATTGACAATATGACCGTATTTTCTAATATGACGTTCATGCTTCATATGTTTAAGGTATATAATTAAACTGGTTCTTGGTATGATTTCTGTCATTTTGATCACTCCATTACTTTAATCTATAGTATCACGACTGAACTAAATTTGAAATAACCAAACCCCTGTATCACTAAGCATTCACGCTTCTTAGATATCACTTTTGGTTAGCTTTATAAACTACGAGGAGGAAATTTCATGGTAAAAATAAGTAGACTTATCAGAAACAGTGTAGCAGGTGCTGCCGGTATATTCAGCGGACTTATCTTTTTGTCAAAATTAAAAGGACAACCAGAACCTCAACCTATCCCAGCATTCTTTACACGTAAGCCCCATTATATCTTCGCCCATCGCGGCGGCATGGCTTTACGTCCGGAACAAACAAAACTCGCATTTGATACAGCGGCATCTTACGAAGTGGATGGTTTCGAAACAGATGTACGTGTCACAAGTGATGAACAATTGATTGTCTTTCATGATGCCACAGTCGACCGTACTACCAACGGTTCAGGCAAAGTACGTGAACATCGCTTAGATGAACTGCAAAAGCTGGATGCAGGTTATCATTTTAAAGACATCAATAAAGAGACGCCTTATCGTGACCACCCAGATGCGAAAATCCTGACATTTGATCAATTGTTAGAATTATATCCTGATATGCTCATTAATGTGGATTTAAAAGATAGTCCAGACTCTTATGAAGGTACGATTGCACCAGAACTATTATACAAATCTATCGTACGTCATAACGCACAAGATCGCGTATTAGTGACGAGTTTCTATCAGGAACAAATTGCTAGATTTTCTGAATTAGCATTAGGAACAGTTGCGGTAGGCGCAAGCCAAGAAGAAGTCACTGTAGGTATCGTTAAATTCTTCAGCGGCTTAGGCAATATGTTTGAAGCGCAAGCCAACACTTTCCAAATGCCGACAAGTTATCATGGTGTGCCACTTACTTCAAAACGATTAATCAATTGGTTGAATTCTCGTAATATCGTTCCAGGTTATTACGGTGTCAACAGTATTGATTTAATGAGTGACCTATTTAACAAAGGCACACATACTATTGTCACTGACAGACCTGACCTTGCATTCCAATATCGTCAAAACCAAGCTCAACATTAATATGACTGATCACTCAAATTATAATAATTAATAAACAAAGCAACACCCGCTACCATCGGCTTTATAGCTTATGTAGCGGGTGTTGCTTTGTGTTTTATATTAAGCGTGGATTTGGCATTGGCATGTTCCGCCTGTACTGCATCCATGCATATCTGTTCTAAAGAATGGGTTCCCTACTTCAATTTTCACATTATCTGAAATAGAAGTTGCGATAATTGTGATGACTTCATCCACTAAATTTTGAAGTTCAGTTTCTTTTTGTTTATACGCCATCACAGATGGGACCATGTCATATGCTCGTTTACTTTTACGCGTTGCACGTGTCACTGATTGATAATCTGGATGATATTTACCAAAACGCATCACTTCATCATAACGTTCTTTATATTTCATAAACGTTTGATAATGCGTTTGCGCTGCTTCATCTTCGTTCATTGCTTGACGTGCTGCTATATATTCTTGGTAAATCTCTGAGTTTAAAATCATTTCACTGACTTCATCTACACCATCTAAAACCTCAATGATTTCAGAATTAATCATATTGTCACCTTCCATCAGTCTCCAATAAATATTAATGTATAGTAGCCGTCCATGACATCTCCGCCCATTTCAGTATATTGTGTATTCAATAAACGAGAACGATGAATGTCTGAATTCAACCAGCTATGCAAGAGTGTCGGTACGTCATTAAAGTCATAACCAACGTTTTGTCCTACGGCTTCAAATTTTATATTACGATCATCTAGTTGTTGTTTCAAAGCACCTTCAGTAAATTCAACATTTTTGTTATTTGTACTTTCGTATAAGTTTACTGAAGCGATGTGACTCAAATCATTATTTACTTTGAACGGTTTAAGCCCCTTCAAGCTTCTGATTTGATTGGTAACTTCATAAAGCGTCATTAACTGGTTGACGTTTTGTTCGTATGGGACATCTTTATGTTGATTTTCAACAGTTTTTTCATTTGATGTTTGTGTCATTTGATATGGATTAAACATGACAAGTGCATTAGCATCAAGGAATCTTACACCAACCACTTTATTGGTTTGTTGGTCGATATACACTTGTGCGTACACATCACCATATTTTATCAGCATTTGTGTTTTCATATCTTCATCAGAAAGTTCTATATCATAAGACTTACCGTTAGCTTTGATACGGGGTTCTGGATTAATACTCGTGTTTTCAAAAATACTCGAAGCATCTTCAGAGATATTGATAGGTTCAATATCCGCCTTCGTTCCTGTCGCATAGACTGATTTAATGATATTATTCTTAGCCGTCACAATATAATATTGATTCTGTGCTCTGAAGACATAGTTTTTATAGTCATTTGCGTATGCATAGACACGATCAGCTTGACCGAATTTCTTTGTCAAACCGCTGATGTCATTGTTGACCCATGTTCCAATTCCTGACTTAGGTTTTGGATTTTCAGTCTCCGGCCCTTTTTTCTGTGTTTGTTCAATTTTTGTCGACGATTTCTTGTTTGGATTTTCTAACACATCAAATTTCAGCCGTGGCGAATAAAATAAATAGATAAGAAAAGTTATGAGAAGCAAGACGCCTATAACTTTAATAATTAAATTCCTCATTCTCCGCCCACCTCAATGTTAAGTAATTATCATTGTACACGTTTCACACGCACACTCGCAAGGATAGTCTTTATGTAAAAACATCGACTGACAACAAATAACGTCATCAGTCGATGTTTTACATTTTAAAAGCCGAAAGTTGCTTTAAATAATGAAGTTGTTTCTCCACCTGGGTACATAACATATAACAAGATGTACACGATAATACCTGTGAACGCTGTAAAAATCCAAATAATCGCTGCCCAAGGTCCAACCTTGCGGTGAAGATTAAATTTGTCTTTAAACGCTGTGATGATTTGGAATAATCCCATTAATCCACCCACTGTTGATAACGCGATGTGGAAAATCAAGAAGAAATGGTAATATCCTTTTAACCATGCAGGTCCACCGAAAGCAGTGTTCCCGATAAAGAATGTTCTACTTGCATAAATGATAAAGAATGTTAATGCGAAGAATGCTGCAGTCAACATTACTTTCTTATGCGCTTCAATTTTACGTTTTTTAATCAAGTACCATCCAACAATAACTAACGCCGCACAAATTTGAATACAGCTTGTACTTATCGTCGGCAATATAGGTAGACTCATAAATCTCATCCTATCTTCAATTTATTTAAATCATATTGATTAAAGAAATTACGACTGCTAATGCAAAGAATAGCACTAAATAGTTTAGTGAGTAAACAAACATTAACGTAGCCCATTTCTTTTGATTGAAGTTCTTCTTGAAGCTTGTTAAGCCAAGATACATCCAACCTAAGTTCAGAAGTGTTGCCAATACAACGAATACCGTACCTAAATTTGTAAATAATAATGGTAAAGGTAATAATGCGACTAACCATAAAAGCATACCTACACGTGTACGGTTAAAACCTCTAACAGATGGTAACATAGGAACTTTAGCTAAAGCATATTCGTCTTGACGTTTAATAGCTAAGGCATAGAAATGAATCGGTTGCCAACAAAATACCACTAAGAATAACGCAATTGCTGTTAAGCTTAGTTGGCCTTCAATTGCTGTCCAGCCGATTAAAGGCGGTACTGCACCTGGGAAGCTCCCGATAACAGTATTCCAAGTTGTGTGGCGTTTAGACCAAATTGAATAAAATGATACGTAGCCGATAATGCCCATTAAACCAATGACACCTGATGGTATATTTAGGATAAATAATAAGATTTCTCCTAGAACCATCATTCCGAAACTTAAAATCAATAAATTTTTATTTGAAATTCTGTTATTGACTGTCGGTCTTGACTGTTTGCTTGGCATAATGCTGTCAATATCTTGGTCATAATAGTTATTGAGTGCACATGCGCCCCCCATGATGAGCGTTGAACCGATCATCATCAACAGAATTTGCGGTATAGATGATAGGAAGGAGTGATTCGTTAATACAATCGCTAGCCATGCCCCTGTGAAGGCAGGAATTAAGTTCCCTTGAACGAGCCCCATTTTAATAATTGCTTTCAGTTCTTTAAGGGTTACACGACCAGAAGCTTGCGACAAAGTATGTCCTTTATCCATAATGCCCCTCCTTAAAATATTCATATAATACAATGATATAGCAAAAAGTAATAGTTGACTAGGCTAAATAAGACAAATTTGTGACACTTTAGCGACAACACTAATTTTCAAAAAATCGTCATTTTTGTGACACATTTTCAATCCACATGCTATTAAAATTTATAGCCATTATTGATATAATGTTTATAAATATTTACAATTTATCAAATGACAAATAGGCTTGAGGCATGGAATTCGGATTCGTCTTACATACTTGTTCGTACAAATCCCTCCTTTCCTCTGCCTTTATCTATGTCAATTAATCAGTGGGGTGTTTTAAATTGTTTAAAAAACGTAACCTTAGATGGTTAGCTGTTCTCGCAACAGTTATTATGGCATGGGTTCAATTAGGTGGCGCACTTGTAACAAAAACAGGTTCAGCCGATGGTTGCGGATCATCATGGCCGTTATGTCATGGTGCTTTATTACCGCAAAACTTACCTATTAGTACAATTATCGAGCTCAGTCACAGAGCAACATCTGCTTTATCATTAATCGTTGTATTATGGTTGGTCATTACAGCTTGGAAGAATATCGGGTATATCAAAGAAGTTAAACCACTGGCAATTATCAGTGTCGGTTTCTTGCTTATCCAAGCATTAGTCGGAGCTGCAGCAGTGCTTTGGCAACAAAATGATTACGTGCTTGCATTGCACTTTGGTATCTCATTAATCAGCTTCTCATCTGTTTTCGTATTGACATTAATCATCTTCGATGTAGATAAAAAATACGAAGCGAACAAAGTACACATAGATCCTAAACTTAGAATCTATACTTGGACAATGGCGATTTGTTTATATGTCGGCATTTACACAGGTGCTTTAGTACGTCATACAGATTCATCATTATCTTATGGTTCATGGCCATTACCATTCGCAGACTTGATTCCACATACAGAACAAGACTGGGTACAATTCATGCATAGATTATTAGCACTTATCGCTACAATCAGTGTGTTCCTTGCATTTAACTATGCAATCAGACACTATCACGAAAACCGTACCATCCGATACGGTTACACAGCAGCATTACTTTTAATCGTACTGCAAATTATCACAGGTGCTTTATCAATCTTCACAAGCGTGAATTTATTCATCGCTTTACTACACGCATTAATTATCACATTTGAATTCGGTTTAATCGCCTACTTCATCTTATTGATGCTGCGTACAAAACGTGTTGAAAAAGTTAAAAATAACGCTTATTAATACAAATAACCGTTGAACAGACATCACTGTTCAGCGGTTATTTTTTGGGCTCTATAATAAATTCGGTTGATGAGA
>NZ_KV837030.1:0-5023 GCF_001838465.1 Staphylococcus sp. HMSC061G12 | reverse complement strand
TGCGAATAAATGAAATAATAATTGTCCTGTAGAACTTGATTTATCCATCGTTATATTTTCTTCTAAACTATGAAAACTCACGCCTCGTTCGTTAAGTTCATTAACTAATGTGATTAAATCCTCCATGTTACGTCCTAGTCTATCTAGTCTCCAAACAACAATGGTATCTCCTGACCTCGCAAATTCAATTGCTTTATCTAAACCAGGTCTTTTACTTTTTGAACCACTCATATGGTCATTAAATATCTTTTCACAACCATGTGTATTTAATCGATCTTCCTGTAAATTTAAATTTTGTAATCCAGTTGAAACTCTTGCATAACCTATTTTCAAAATACAAACCTCCTATATACACCTTCAGTGTACCATAACTTAATCACAAGGTCTTTTGTGAACATAGATTTTTTGTTGGGTTTTTGAACACATAATTCTATGTAATACATACTTATTTAGACATAAAAAACGAGTGTACAGAAAATGGTTATTTTCTGTACACTCTCATCTTTAATAATATATTTTAAATGTTATTAACAAAACTAATTTAATAAGAGTCAAGCATAGTTTACATATGTATTATGTTTGAAACATATCTCTAATTACTTTTTACTAATATCATTTAAAATGTCTCGCAATTCTTCAATTTCTTTGTTATTTAATTCTTCATTTTTCGCAAAATTCAGCACTAAACTTTTCATGTCCCCTCCATACAGTTTATTAAGAAAGGTTTTAGCAGTTTTCATTTTAATATCGTCTTCTTTAATATTTGATGAGTAAAAATAAATATTCTCTGATTTGTATCGTTTTATAATCTCTTTTTTATATAGTCTTGTGATTAATGTTCTAATCGTTTTATCGCTAACTTCTTTATATTTTTGAATTTCAACTACAATTTCATTAGCTGATACTGATTTTTTACCCCATATTATATTCATAACATCCCATTCAGCCATAGATATTTCAACTTGCTTATTGGCCATTTAAAACACCCATTTCTTTTAATATTTTTTCACTGATTAATTCAGCATTTTTCCCAGATGGCTTTCCATCTGATAAATGTGTAGCAAAATAATACTTATCATGATTTGTAATTACGTAACCTACAAACCACCCATTATTATACTTCCCGTTTACTATACCTGTACCTGTTTTCCCATACAGTTCATACTTTTCATTTTTCTTAATCAATAATGAAGAAGATAATTGATTCTTTGCTTTTTTACTAAAATGGTTATTTTGTTCCATCATATTTTTAAAAACTATTACTTGTTCAAGATTAGATATTTTCAAACTATCTTCCATCCAATAGCTTTTATAACTTCCCAAATTTTTATTACCATAATTTAATTGCTTGAGTTGAGTCGCAGTATAGTTCTTTGGTATTTGATCGCTAATACGTTCGAAGTACCAATTAACTGAATTTTGCATTGCTGTATTTAAATCTTGTTCCTTATTCCAAGCATCAAAAGGGTAATGCTTATGATTCCATGACATACGTGAATTTTCATCATTTATAATATGTCGGTCAAGTCCAAACATAGCTAAATAAATTTTATAAGTTGAATTAGGAGAATACCTTTTTCTACTTTCTTTTTCGTTATAAATATAGTATTTGTCTTTCTTCATGCTGTACATGACGAAAGATCCACTATTTGAACCAAAAATTTTACTTTTATCTAAAATTTGGTAATCGTTGTGTAAGGGCTTTTTATAATTATAATCAGTTATGGATTGCCCCATCAAAAACTGGCTTTGAATTACCATGAGCAAAAAAGTAAAAATACAAATAAAAATTAGAATTAATTTGGACTGTTTTTTCAGATTGGCTTCTTTTATATTAATTAATCTTCTTTTGAGTAATGACTTTTTACCATTAAATGAATGGCTTAATATATTTTTATTAAAAAATGGAACATTTAATACGGAGTCCATAATAGATTCCGCATAAGTTTTAAATTCATTTTTGTTAATATTATTAAGGACAAATCTATCGGCTTCTACTTCATTGTCATGAATTATCTTTCTTTTTACAATATGTACTAATGGATTGTAACTCATAATAATAGAGAAGATATTAAAGATAATTAAATGTAAAGTATCTCTATTTTTAGCATGAGCATATTCATGCAATATTATATATTTTAGTCTTTTGTCAATTACACTTTTAAAATATGAACTAGGAATCAAAATAATATATTTCCCATACCAAAAAGTTATTGGAGATTGAATAGTCTCTGCTTTTCGAATCACAATATTTTTTTTATATTGATGGTTGAAAAGTATCGTATCTATTTTATTTTTTTCATTTTCGTTTAGATAAAGTGACTGTTTCTTTAAATATTTAAGATATAATAAGGCTTTCAAAAATTTAAAACTTAAAATAATAACTAAAACTATCCAAATAACTGTGCAGATATTATCAATTGAATCCCAATTAAACTTATGGATATCTGTTGCGAACTCTTGAATAGGTTTGGTGGTATTTATGTTATGGTTCAAGTCGTGTGACTTACTTTCAACTGTGGGCGCTTGATTATTCACATTATTAAATTTAAAAAGAGAGAATTTAATAGGAATGAAAGGAATTAATCCTGCAAGAAGAGTTAGATACCAAACTTTATAATTTAACATATAATTAAAATAGCGTTTTAATATGTACCTAAAAAATAATAACAATAGAAATATAAAACAAAAGCTTACTATGCTCATTATTAATAACTTAGCCATTTCAACACCTTCTTTCAAATATTTATAATAAACTATTGACACCGATATTACAATTGTAATATTATTGATTTATAAAAATTACAACTGTAATATCGGAGGGTTTATTTTGAAAAAGTTAATATTTTTAATTGTAATTGCTTTAGTTTTAAGTGCATGTAATTCAAACAGTTCACATGCCAAAGAGTTAAATGATTTAGAAAAAAAATATAATGCTCATATTGGTGTTTATGCTTTAGATACTAAAAGTGGTAAGGAAGTAAAATTTAATTCAGATAAGAGATTTGCCTATGCTTCAACTTCAAAAGCGATAAATAGTGCTATTTTGTTAGAACAAGTACCTTATAATAAGTTAAATAAAAAAGTACATATTAACAAAGATGATATAGTTGCTTATTCTCCTATTTTAGAAAAATATGTAGGAAAAGATATCACTTTAAAAGCACTTATTGAGGCTTCAATGACATATAGTGATAATACAGCAAACAATAAAATTATAAAAGAAATCGGTGGAATCAAAAAAGTTAAACAACGTCTAAAAGAACTAGGAGATAAAGTAACAAATCCAGTTAGATATGAGATAGAATTAAATTACTATTCACCAAAGAGCAAAAAAGATACTTCAACACCTGCTGCTTTCGGTAAGACTTTAAATAAACTTATCGCAAATGGAAAATTAAGCAAAGAAAACAAAAAATTCTTACTTGATTTAATGTTAAATAATAAAAGCGGAGATACTTTAATTAAAGACGGTGTTCCAAAAGACTATAAGGTTGCTGATAAAAGTGGTCAAGCAATAACATATGCTTCTAGAAATGATGTTGCTTTTGTTTATCCTAAGGGCCAATCTGAACCTATTGTTTTAGTCATTTTTACGAATAAAGACAATAAAAGTGATAAGCCAAATGATAAGTTGATAAGTGAAACCGCCAAGAGTGTAATGAAGGAATTTTAATATTCTAAATGCATAATAAATACTGATAACATCTTATATTTTGTATTATATTTTGTATTATCGTTGACATGTATAATTTTGATATCAAAAACTGATTTTCCCTCTATTATTTTCGAGATTTATTTTCTTAATTCTCTTTAACAAACTAGAAATATTGTATATACAAAAAATTATAAATAATAGATGAATAGTTTAATTATAGGTGTTCATCAATCGAAAAAGCAACGTATCTTATTTAAAGTGCGTTGCTTTTTTCTCATTTATAAGGTTAAATAATTCTCATATATCAAGCAAAGTGACATACTTAACATCTTAATTGACTTTATAGTAGGAGGCCTTATTACACTCTTTAAGTTGCCAATTTTTTATTGTAAACTGTGTATAAATCATATTTGAGGAGGTGTCTAAATGTTTCTTATAGCTTATTGTTGCAGATATTTACAGATTATACGCAACAAATTTTCGATTTTAATTCCAAAATTGGTGAAGTCTGTCTTTTTTGAAATTAATAATCGAATCTATAAGGAACTGACACTATATACTTCTTCCTTATAGATGATATGGAGGAAGATAAATGAATATACTCAATGCTTCGAATGTTTCTAAAAGTTATGTAGAAGAAACTTTATTCGATAATATCAAGTTGACCCTTAATTCTGGTGATACTGTAGGATTAGTAGGACGTAATGGTGAAGGAAAAACTACTTTGCTAAAACTGCTAGCAGGGTTAGAAAAACCTTCCAAAGGCATTATTAGTTGGAAGAAAAATGTGAGAATCGGTTATTTAAACCAAATACCCAATTATGAAAATGATACAAGTGTTTATCAATGTTTGAAATCTGTATTTCAAGAGTTAAATGCTATATCAGAACAACTTGAAACTATAGAAAATAAAATGGCTGAAGATAAAGAAAATATAACTACACTAATGTCTCGCTATGGTGAACTACAGATATATTATGAAGAAAATGGTGGTTACGAGATAGATGCTAAGATACGTAAAGTGACTTATGGATTAAATATTGACCATTTACTTGATACAGAGTGGGGGAACTTATCAGAAGGAGAACGTACAAAAGTAGCCTTGCTCAAATATTAATTAAGTCTACTGATTTGCTACTTTTAGATGAACCAACAAATCACCTTGATGTTAAATCTATAGAATGGTTGACTAACTATATAGAAAATTTTGAAGGTGCTACCGTAATCGTCTCACACGATCGTTACTTTTTAGATGAAACAGCAAATCAAATTATGGAAATAGATCAAAAAATGCTCCATGTTTATAATGGAAATTATTCGCAATTTGTTGAAGAAAGAGAAAAAAGGCTGTTAGTCGAATTCGAA
>NZ_KV837029.1:0-267 GCF_001838465.1 Staphylococcus sp. HMSC061G12 | reverse complement strand
ACTTATCAGATTAAATAGAAAAAAATCAAGAATATCACACAAAGATAAACAGAAGTATAATTATTTCGTTATGAAATGGGTTAACAAAGAATACAAGAAAATATTTACAAAAAATCAATTTAACAATTCCTTAAAACATGCAGGAATTGACGATTTAAACAATATTAGCTTTGAACAATTCTTATCTCTTTTCAATAGCTATAAATTATTTAATAAGTAAGTTAAGGGATGCATAAACTGCATCCCTTAACTTGTTTTTCGTGTACC
>NZ_KV837028.1:0-573 GCF_001838465.1 Staphylococcus sp. HMSC061G12 | reverse complement strand
ATTCATTTAAATGAATCGCTAGTAATCAATTGCCGACGGCAAGCGATTACTCACAATATTAATAACGTGATTAAGTTATTAAGGGCGCACGGTGGATGCCTTGGCACTAGAAGCCGATGAAGGACGTTACTAACGACGATATGCTTTGGGTAGCTGTAAGTAAGCGTTGATCCAGAGATTTCCGAATGGGGGAACCCAGCACAAGTTATGTTGTGTTATCGACATGTGAATACATAGCATGTCCGAAGGCAGACGCGGAGAACTGAAACATCTTAGTACCCGCAGGAAGAGAAAGAAAAATCGATTCCCTGAGTAGCGGCGAGCGAAACGGGAAGAGCCCAAACCAATGAGCTTGCTCATTGGGGTTGTAGGACACTCTATACGGAGTTACAAAGGAATAAATTAGACGAATCACCTGGAAAGTTGAACCAGAGAAGGTAAAAGTCCTGTAGTCGAAAGTTTATTCTCTCTTGAGTGGATCCTGAGTACGACGGAGCACGTGGAATTCCGTCGGAATCCGGGAGGACCATCTCCCAAGGCTAAATACTCTCTAGTGACCGATAGTGAACCAGT
>NZ_KV837027.1:0-45846 GCF_001838465.1 Staphylococcus sp. HMSC061G12 | reverse complement strand
GCATGGGAACAGGTGTGACCTCTTTGCCATTGTCACCAGACAATATTTTAAATTATTTAATTATGTGCGTTTCAATAACTCACTTAAATTATTTTAACTTCTTTCGTTAACATTTGCAATAGTCAATTTTACACTCAGTTAAAATCTTTTTTACAAAATTGTAACGCGTTCTTTTTGACGACCCTTTAATATTACTACATTTGGTCTTTTATGTCAACACTTATGTATCATCTTTTTTAAGAATTTATATTCATGCAAGATTGCTCATAAAACGTTGCTTTATTTCGTAGAACAATTAACAATTATACAGGGTTTTGAAAATTATGCAAGTGCTTTGCGAAAGTTTTTTAAAAGATATTTACAATTGCCGACCTCCCTCTCTTTTTATAAGAAATCATGTGCTTTTTGAGGCCCTTTATACATATAAAAGCAGGCGTGTCTTAAAAGGTGACACGCCTGCTTGATTATTCATTTTGTTAAGTACTCAGCTTATTTTTGACGCATGTATGGGAATAATAATACGTCTCTGATAGATGGTGAGTTTGTTAATAACATAACAAGACGATCGATACCGATACCTAAACCACCAGTTGGAGGCATACCGTATTCTAATGCTTCGATATAGTCTTCGTCCATCTCGTGTGCTTCGTCATTACCTTGTTCTTTTTCTTTCAATTGCGCTTCGAAACGTTCTCTTTGGTCAATTGGATCATTCAACTCAGTGAATGCATTCGCATGTTCACGACCCACGATGAATAATTCGAAACGATCTGTGAAACGATGATCTTCCGGATTTTTCTTAGCTAATGGTGAAATTTCAATCGGATGACCATATACGAAAGTAGGTTGAATTAATGTTTCTTCTACTTTTTGTTCAAAGAATTCATTTAAAATATGACCATATGTCATATGATCTGTAATTTCAATGTTATGTTCTTTAGCTAATGCACGTGCTTCATCATCAGATTTTACATCATAGAAGTTTACACCTGTTGCTTCTTTAACAGCGTCTACAATGTGTACACGTTTCCAGTCAGATTCTAAATCAATTTCATAATCACCGTAAGGGATGACTGCTGTACCAAGTACCGCATTTGAAATATGACGGATTGTACCTTCTGTAATGTCCATAATGTCATGGAAATCAGCATATGCCTCATAAAGTTCAATCATTGTGAACTCTGGGTTATGGCGTGTTGATACACCTTCATTACGGAATACACGGCCGATTTCATATACTTTTTCTAAACCGCCGACGATTAAACGTTTTAAGTGAAGTTCAATCGCAATACGCATATATAGTGTCGCATCTAATGCATTATGGTGTGTCACGAATGGACGTGCTGCTGCACCACCAGGGATTTGATGCATCATTGGTGTTTCTACTTCTAAGAAACCTTTGCTGTTTAAGTAATTACGCATTTCTTGAATGATTTTACTACGGTTGATAAATGTTTCTGTACTTTCTTGGTTTGTAATCAAGTCTAAATAACGTTGACGATAACGTTGTTCAATATCTTGAAGACCATGGAATTTATCTGGTAATGGACGTAATGATTTTGTAAGCATGATGAATGATTTCGCTTTGACGCTTAATTCACCTGTGTTTGTTTTGAACATAACACCTTCAATACCGATAATATCTCCTAAATCTGCCATTTTCCAAATATCAAATTGTTCTTCACCGACTTGGTCTTTACGGACATAAATTTGGATTTGACCAGATAAATCTTGAACGTGCGCAAATCCAGCTTTACCTTTACCACGTTTTGTCATTAAACGACCCGCGATTGAGACGTGGCTTTCATCTTCTTTTTCATGTAATTCTTCTTTAGAGAAAGCATCCCATTTTTCGTGTAGTTCAGCTGCGCTTGCTGTACGGTCAAAGCGTTGGCCGAACGGATCAATTCCTAAATCGATTAATTCTTGTAATTTTTGACGGCGGACCTGCATTTGGTCATTCATTTCTTCTGACATGTTATCTCTCCTTATTAAGCTTCTTGTGTTGCTTTATCTGCAGTAATTTCTTTTTGGAAATTCTGCAGGATATCAATCATTTCTTGTTCTGTGTTGGCTTGGTTTAATGCTTTACGGGCTTTTCCGTTGCCTTTAACACCTTTTAGGTACCATGAAGCGTGTTTGCGCATTTCCATAACGCCAACCTTCTCACCCTTTAATTCTACTAGTCGGCGCAGATGTAATAAAGCAATTTCTACTTTTTCTTTCACTGTCGGTTCATCCATCAGCTCGCCTGTTTCTAAATAATGGACTGTACGGTAAATCATCCATGGGTTGCCTAAAGCTTCGCGCCCAATCATCACCGCATCTACGCCAGTTTCATCCAGCATTTTTTGCGCGAGTTCAGGGCTTGTCACATCTCCGTTGCCGATAACTGGAATATTAACCGCTTCTTTCACTTGTCTGATAATATCCCAATCTGCTTTACCTTCATACATTTGCACACGTGTACGGCCATGTAATGAAATCGCAGATGCTCCTGCACGTTCTGCCGCTTTCGCATTTTCCACTGCGTATATATGATCGTCATCCCAACCAATACGCATTTTGCATGTAACAGGTTTATTGACTTTCTCAACAACTGCAGATACCATTTCATAAATCTTATTAGGGTCAAGCAGCCATCTTGCACCCGCTTCACAACGGATAATCTTATTCACTGGGCACCCCATATTAATATCAATAATATCAGCTGTTGTATTTTGATCAACATAAACTGCAGCTTCGACTAAACTTTCTTTCTCACCGCCGAAAATCTGCAACGATAACGGACGTTCATTTTCATCTATATACAACATATTCATTGTTTTTGGGTTATTGAATAAAATCGCCTTGTCACTGACCATCTCAGCGCAGACTAAACCCGCACCGAACTCTTTGACAGTCAATCTGAATGCAGAGTTGCACACCCCAGCCATAGGAGCGAGTACGACTCTATTGTCGATTTCTACATCTCCAATCTTCCACATAATTATTACCTCTCAATCTATCTCTTACGTTTATTGAACTTTTTTCACAGTTTCGTTAGGAACAGTTATATCTTTAATTTTGGTTTGTGTTCTTGGCTCTACCTTATTTGGTGCAATCTCTTGCAGCGGAATCAAGACAAAAGCACGTTCTGTCATTCGTGGATGCGGAATCGTCAAATCTTGTTCTTCAATGATTTGGTCACCATATAACAGGATATCGATATCTAAAGTACGCGGACCCCAACGTTCTTTACGTACACGATGCAGTTGCTGTTCAATCGCCAAGCCCCTTTCAAGGACGGCTTTTGGTGATAGTTCTGTTTGAATTTCCACACATAAATTTAAAAAATCCGGTTGATCGACATAACCGACAGGCTCAGTTTCATAAAATGATGAAACTTTCACTACTTTAATACCAGATTGTTCATCTA
This sequence comes from Staphylococcus sp. HMSC061G12, assembly GCF_001838465.1. Classification (NCBI taxonomy): domain Bacteria; kingdom Bacillati; phylum Bacillota; class Bacilli; order Caryophanales; family Staphylococcaceae; genus Staphylococcus; species Staphylococcus sp. HMSC061G12. The sequence continues at coordinate 42,428 of NZ_KV837027.1, read as the reverse complement.
ATAAACGTATTGCTTCTTTTAATTGGTTTTCTCGGTCTCCGACATTGCTGCCGAGTCCTAAAAATACATCAGTCATTTTGATTCACCCTTGTAATTTCCACACCTACGCCATCATAGTGACCTGGAATCGGCGGTACTTCTTTTGTTATACGTACTTTAGTTTCCAATACCCGATTATAGTGTGAATTTATACGATTTGCAATAAGTGCTGCGAGATGTTCGAGTAAATTTTTAGGTTCCCCTTCCATAATTTCTTTCACATCCGCATAGACTTCCGCATAGTTGATCGTATCTTCTACTTGATCGGACTTTCCTGCTTCAGTTAAATCAGTCGTTAATTCAACATCTACGACAAAGATTTGCCCAATTTCATTTTCTGCTGATAAGACTCCATGATAACCATAAAATCTCATACCATTTAAAAATATACGATCTTTCATCGTTCAATCTCCTTTAAATAATCAATGCCATGTGCAATACGCGCATTGAGTTTTACATTATGTACACGTACCGCTTGCACACCTTTCATCACACCATAAGCAGTCGTTGCTGCTGTCATTTCATCACGATCTTCTGGTCCTTCGTCTGAACCCATCATTTCTTTGATGAAGCGTTTACGACTCGTCGCAAGCAATACTGGATATTCTGTCGCAACTAATTCATCCAGTCGCTCCATAACTTCTCGTTCTTCCAATCTCGTTTTCGCAAAGCCGATACCTGGATCAATCCAGATTTTATTCGTCGCAACCCCTGCTGTTTCTGCACGATGTGCTTGTTTTAATAAATAAACTAGCATTTCATCCATGACAGGATCTTCACGTTGTCCATCTCCATTGTGCATCAAGACAATTTCAGCATCGTATTGTGCAACGACTTCAAACATTTTAGGGTCATATAAACCTGCCCATTGATCATTAATCATCGTTGCGCCAGCCTCTAATGCTGCTTTCGCAACTTCACTGCGAAACGTGTCGACAGACAATTGCACATTAAATTCTGAGAGTGCTTTAACAACTGGAATGACGCGTTCTAATTCATCTTCTAATAACACTTCACTGTGCCCTGGTCTTGTGGAAACACCGCCGATATCTACAATGTCGACACCTTCATCCATCATTTCCTTCACACGTGCAACCGCCGCATCTACAGAATTGTATTTGCCGCCGTCAGAAAATGAATCAGGTGTTACATTCAATATGCCCATGATTTTTGTATGTGCCATGTCTCTCTTCCTTTCATCATAACTGTGATACATTATATCAAAATTTTAACATATGACCGACCCCAAGCGTTCAAAAGGTGTTTGAAATGAAAAAACCGCCGTACCATTTCTCAAAAAGAGAAATGCGAACGGCAGTTCATCAATGTTTGACTTATTTACCTTCAAAAGAATATAAAGGTGTAGATAAGTAACGTTCACCATTACTTGGAAGTACAGTTACAACTGTTTTACCTTTACCTAATTCTTTTGCTTTTTCGATTGCCGCATAAATTGCAGCACCTGAAGAAATACCTGCTAAGATACCTTCTTCTTTAGCAACTCTGCGTGAAGTTTCCATTGCAGTTTCGTTGCCGATTTTAACAACTTCATCATAAATGTTTGTGTTTAATGTGTCAGGAACGAAACCTGCGCCTAAACCTTGTAATTTATGAGGGCCTGGTTCGCCGCCGCTTAAGACAGGAGAACCTTCTGGTTCGATTGCTACAATTTGAATGCTAGGGTATTTTTCTTTTAAGACTTTACCTACACCACTTAATGTACCGCCAGTACCGACACCTGCTAAGAATGCATCGATTGTACGGCCTTCGAATTGTTCTACAAGTTCAGGACCTGTTGTCAATTCGTGGATAAGCGGGTTCGCTGGGTTTTCGAATTGTTGTGGTTCATAGTAACCATATTCTTCTTTTAATTCTTTTGCTTTTTTAATAGCACCTTTCATTGCTTCAGATCCAGGTGTTAATACAACTTCTGCACCGTATGCTTTTAATAAGTTACGACGCTCTTGACTCATTGTTTCAGGCATTGTGAATACAGCTTTGTAACCTTTTGCTGCTGCAACAAATGCTAAACCGATACCTGTGTTACCACTTGTAGGTTCGACAATTGTATCACCTGGTTTGATTTTTCCTTCTTGTTCAGCACGCTCGATCATCGCTAAAGCGATACGGTCTTTTACTGAACCACCTGGGTTTTGATACTCTAATTTAACATAAACATCTGCAGCATCTTCTGGTACGATGTTGTTCAATTTAACTACAGGTGTATCTCCAATCAGTTGTACAATGTTATCTACGGGTTTATTTGCCATAAAAAAACGCTCCTTTATTCTTAAAAGATATTTAATTAAGTCACCAGAACCTCATTAATAATACCCCGAAACAATTCAATTCTGATGCTTAGTCATGCCATTATTTCTATTAAACCTTATCTATTTCATCGGATATTATTATTTTATCAGATTTATACATTGTTCCACAAGTTCATTGTCTCTATTCTTTATTATTTCCTCTTTTCCCATAAAAGAAACGTCTTACACTGTGATTCGTTACAGTAAAAAAGCGAGACGTCTGATCGTCTCGCTTTTCAATGTGTTTATTTAGCATGCAGTTCTTCGATTAAACCTTTAAGTTCCGCTTCACTATAGTGATATTTCGTACGGCAGAAATGACATTCTGCTTCTGCACCATGGTCTTCATCAATCATGCTTTGAATTTCAGCTTCACCTAAGCCTTTAATCGCATTTAAGAATTTTTCATGACTGCAGTTACATTCGAATTTCACGGGTACTGTTTCTAAGAATTTCACATGTTCTTTACCTAAAATCTCAGTCAACAGTTCTTCTGGTGATAATCCTTGATCAATCAATTGAGATACTGGTGTCATATGTGTGATGGCTTGTTCAACTTTTTCAATTGTCTCTTCTTTCGCATTCGGCATGACTTGAATAATAAAGCCACCTGCTGCTTTGATAGAGTTATCTGGATTTACAAGCACACCTAAACCAACAGATGATGGGACTTGTTCACTTGTCGCATAGTAGTATGTGAAATCTTCACCTAGTTCACCTGACACAATCGGGCTTGAACCAGAGAAGTAATCTTTCATCCCTACATCCTTAACAACTGTTAATGTACCGTTTGTACCCACTGCACGTTTCACATCTAATTTACCTTGGTCATTTAATGGGAAATGTGTTTGTGGATTCGTAACGTATGCGCGTACGTCGCCTTTCGCATTCGCATCTGCTACAATACGTCCGATTGGACCTTGGCCATCTACAGTGACAGTTAATTTTTGGTCACCTTTCAACATGGCACCCATCATAACAGTTGCTGTCATTGTACGACCTAATGCTGCTGATGCTGTCGGCCATGTGTAATGTCTTGTTTGTCCTTCTTGCACTGCATGAGTCGTTACCGCTGCATACGCACGGATATCTCCATCAAATGCCAGTGCTTTTACTATATAGTCTTGAGTCATATCTTTTTACGCCTCTTTCTTTCACTTAATTTTCAACATTTATGATTTCATCGTTCAATTATTTTCGTTAAAAAATCTCTTTCTGCGTATTCCTAATGATAGCAGAAAGAGATTTTAATCTACATTATTTAGTTTCAGACAATAGAATCGTCTTATTTATCATTTCGAGGGTCAGAGTCATCTTTGTCTTTAGCTTCATGTGGTGTGTCATCTTCAGCTGCTTCATCAGAATGTTTCGTTTCTTGATATGCTTCTGATTCTTTTTGACGTTTTTCTTGCTCGTCTACTTCAGCCTCTTCTTCTTGATATTCCTTGTCCTCTTCACGGACTTCTTCAAGGATTTCATCATAAGATTTACCGAATTTACCTTCTTGGAACTCTTCATCATCTTGTTTAACAACTTTCACTTCATCATAGTTCACTTCAGGTAATTTACCTTCGTAGAATAATGAATGGATTTGTTCACGTACTAATGTTTCTTCTGTCAACAATGTCTTAGCGATAAGTTTAAGTTGATCTTCATGTTCAAGCAGGATTTGTTTACAACGTTCATATTGTTCTTTGATGATACGTTGTACTTCTTTATCGATTTCATAAGCGATTTGACCAGAGTATTCTGGTTCGCCTTGCATATCTTTACCTAAGAACACTTGACCGCCGCTCTTCGTAAACTGCATTGGTCCGAGTTTCTTACTCATACCGTATTCAGTTACCATTGAGCGCGCAATTTGTGTTGCACGTTCGAAGTCGTTTGATGCACCTGTAGACACTTCATTGAAGTTGATATCTTCAGATACACGACCACCGAGCAAGCCGCAAATCTTATCAAGCAATTCTGGCTCTGTCATTAAGAAACGATCTTGTTTTGGTAACATCATCGCATAACCGCCAGCTTGTCCACGCGGTACGATTGTAACTTTGTGTACCACTTCAGCTTCATCAAGCACCATACCGATAATTGTATGTCCTGCTTCATGGTGCGCGACGATATTACGTTCTTTCTCAGAAATAACACGAGATTTCTTAGCTGGACCTGCGATAACACGGTCTGTTGCTTCTTCAATATCTCGCATGTCGATTTTCTTCTTACCGTCACGAACTGCAACTAACGAAGCCTCGTTCAGCAAGTTTTCTAAATCGGCACCAGAGAAACCTGGTGTTCTTTGCGCAACTGCTTTTAAGTCTACTGTTTCATCTAATGGTTTGTTTCTGGCATGTACATATAGAATCGCTTCACGGCCTTTAACATCTGGACGACCGACTTGGATTTGTCTGTCGAAACGACCTGGACGTAATAACGCTGGGTCAAGGATATCAGGACGGTTTGTTGCCGCAATCATGATAATACCTTCGTTTTCGCCGAAGCCATCCATTTCAACTAATAATTGGTTCAATGTTTGTTCACGTTCATCGTGACCGCCACCGACACCGGCACCACGTTGACGACCTACTGCGTCAATCTCATCAATGAAGATGATACAAGGTGCGTTTTTCTTCGCGTTATCGAATAAATCACGAACACGGCTGGCACCGACACCGACGAACATTTCAACGAAGTCAGAACCACTGATTGTGAAGAATGGCACGCCTGCTTCACCAGCTACGGCACGGGCAAGCAATGTTTTACCTGTACCTGGAGGACCGACTAAGAGTACCCCTTTAGGGATTCTTGAGCCCATATCTTTGAATTTCTTATTGTCTTTTAAGAAGTCGACAATTTCGATTAATTCTTGTTTTTCCTCGTCTGCACCGGCTACGTCAGAGAAACGTACACGACGTTTTTGGTTGTCGTACATTTTAGCTTTGGATTTACCAAAGTTCATCATACGACCGCCGCCTCCGCCGCCTTGCGCTTGACTAAGGAAGAATATGAATAATAAAGCAATAACCAATACTGGAATCAATGTTGAAAGAATACTAACAAATACGCTTTGTTTTTCTTCTTCTTTAACTGTAAATTTTAAATCTTTTTGTTTTTGTGCTTCACCTGTGACTTTTTGTAAGTCTTTTTCGTTATTATATAGCATCGTTGAAGAATAATCTTCACCGTTCTTGGTCTTTCCAGTGATCATATAAACGTTCTGCTCAGGCTGAACTTCGATTGATTTCAAATCGCCTTTTTCAAGTTTTTCGAAGAACTGTGTATATGATAGTTGTTTCGGCATATTGCCGTTACCATTCAGCCAGGAAAATAAACCGAATATAAAAACGCCAATGATTGCGATTACAAGCACATTGCGAAAAGCTTTCTGCATGCGTTTTTTCCTCCTACTCCAATAATAAAACTAACAAAAATTGTAACACAATATAACTTTTAATGGCTAGTATTTCAACTTTGTAGAAAAAGTAAGCCTACTATAGTATTCATTTGTCGATTATTTTTGATAAATCTCTGGTTTCAATGTTCCGATGTATGGCAAGTTACGGTAAAATTCCGCATAATCCAAGCCGTATCCGACTACGAATTCATCTGGGATTTTTCTGCCTACATATTTTGCTTCGATATCTGCTTTACGACGGTTTGGTTTATCTAGCAATGTGACGATTTCTAAAGAATTCACACGACGAGATTTCAATAGTTCAGTAATTGATTTCAAAGTTGTACCCGTTTCTAGAATATCTTCTACGATTAATACATCTTTATTCTCAATAGAGCTGCCTAAATCTTTTAAGATTTTAACTTCTCCTGTAGATTCTGTACCGCCGTGATAGCTTGATACATCCATAAAATCAATTGCTAAATGTGTATCGATGCGTTTGATTAAATCTGACATGAACATTGCTGAACCTTTTAAAATGCCTACACAAACAAGGTCTTTATCGGCATAATCTTCTGTAATTTTTGCTCCCAGTTCACGGCAGAGTTGCTGGATTTCATCTTCCGTCATCAATATTTCTTTTAAATCTTCCTTCATTTCGGCTACACTCCTAAATTTATTATCTCTAATTTCCCTTCATAATCTGCCGCAGTGTACAACGTACCTACTGCAATAATCTCCCCTTGTTTATTAAGCAATATGGGCAATCGCTCACGTTCAAATTTAGGAACTTTGCGATTGATCATTAAGCGGTTGACTTTCTGATGGCCTTCTTTGTTTGGAAGTACGAAGCGATCTCCCGATTGTCTCGAACGTATTACCATTGGGAAGTCCGAACCCTCAATATCATCATGAACTATAATGCGGTATGTACCATAATCATAATAACCTGGTTGTGTAATCCGCTGTGGTGTCGTCTCGTTTTTTGTGCAACCCATTATTATAAATTTATCATACACAATTTGAATATTCCATTTATCTGTCGCATAAATTATCGCTTGAGATTGAGAATTTTCAATTTGCGCAAACCATTCTTGATACGCTTGTTCAGAAATGGGGGCGCCTGATACATAAGCCTCAAGCAATTGATCCAGCACGATTGTTTTTAACGAATGCGACAATCTATTGAATGCAGTACGGTCTACCTGAATCATTTCTGACTCGTGCGTAACATGTTGTTTAATAAAATCATCTGCTGCTTGATGCAATAAATCGAATTGCTCATCATGCCAAGCTTTCAACTTTAACAACTGCGCAGTATCTAAGTGGTCATTCGCATCTATGGCTGGAAAAATGCGATTACGAATATCGTTACGTACATAATGATTATCTTGGTTAGACGCATCTTCGAAATACGGCACCAGATACTCAGCTTGATACGCTTTAACAGCTTGTTTATCGGTATGCAGTAAAGGTCTGACTAAGCGATAACCGCTTCTCTCCTCTACTTCCTGCATCCCAAGTCTGCTTCTTGTAGACCGTCCTGTCATAAGACGATAGAAAATCGTCTCTAACTGGTCATCTAAGTGATGTGCTGTCAACAAAACACTAGCACCTAATGCTTTCATTTCAGACTCAAACCAAGCGTAGCGCTTTTGACGTGCATCTTGTTGAATGCTCTTACCTTTATTAGTCAATGCGGATAAATCCAATTCGTGGGTGCGAAGCGGGATATGATGTTGCTGGCAATAACTTTCTAAGAAAGCTGCTTCTTCTAAAGAAGCCGATCTGATTCCGTGGTTGACATGTAGCACGGTCAGTTGGCGATATGTATGATGATAGTGTGTGGTCAACATATGTAATAATACCATGCTGTCGACACCTGTGGAAACCGCTAATGCAAGATGGTCATTTTCAGACCAGCCTTCTGTATAAATATTCATATCCTCACCTCGTCCTTATTTGAAATATACGCATGGATAAAATTTCAGACAAAAATAAAAGAGACTGTTCCCTTCGAAACAGTCATCTGCTTTATGTTGAATTATCGTCTTGAACCTCTTCCGCCGCGTCTTGATTCAGCTTGGCGTTTGATAGACGTCATTTTTTCTTCGCTATCTTTTAAGAAGTTGCTTAATTTCTTTTCAAAGTCTTCTGGTTTGTTATGTGATGGTTTGCCATGACCACCATGGCCGCCTCTATGATGTTGTCTTTTCGGACGATCTTTCGCTTTTTTAATTGAAAGACTGATTTTACCGTCGTCAGCAACAGATAGTACCTTAACTTCTACTTCATCTCCAACAGACAAGTGATCTTCCACATTTTCAACATAATTGTCTGCAACTTCACTGATGTGAACTAAGCCACTTTTCCCTCCAGGCAATTCTACAAACGCACCAAATTTTTTGATACCAGTGACTTTCCCTTTAAGCTTGCTTCCTACTTCGATTGACATATCCTAAATAAATCCTCCGATTTCTTTCAATTTTACTTAACTCTATTATATGCTTGTTGTGCTAATTTAACAATGGCATATCAGTTAAAACAGTTAGATATTATACTTTTCTTACATTAAAAACACATTAGACGTTATTTTCCTTCTTTTTTCTTCTCTTCAGGTAATTTAAAAATGACTTCCCCATCATTACTTAAATAATAATCGTCACGTGCGACTTTCTCTATATACTCTTTGTTATTCAAATTATTCAATTGTTCTTTCAAAGCAATTTCTTCATCTTGCTGTTTTTGGAACTTTTCTTCTTTTACTTTACGTTCCTGCGCATCTTCAGCATTGCTTCTTGTTTGAGAGATAACCATGACAGAAAGGACGATAATGATTGCGAGTAAAATCCCCGCAAAGAGCATAATACGACGTTTAACCACACGCTTTTTCATTTCGCGCTGTCTTTTTCTTCGATTTTCGTTCTCGATATACCTGTTTTCCATATGCTCTACTTTTCTAGCCATGGTATGTCACTCCTTAGTCATTCTCATTAATACGTTCTTCTTTCACTAATTCATACATGCCTTTCGCATTTTCTTTCGACGCATGTTCGCTTAATCCAGTGACACGAATTGTAATCACACGTTGTCCGAAACGAATGACGATTTCGTCACCGATTTTGACATCCGTACCTGCTTTTGCTGTGTTGTTATTCACTTGAACACGGCCTTGGTCACTGACTTCTTTCGCAAGTGTACGGCGTTTGATTAAACGAGATACTTTTAGATATTTGTCTAATCTCACGTTATTCCCCTTCTTTCTTTTCCAACAAAGCTTTTAATTCCGCTTCACTATAGTCTTTATTTTTGACTTCATCATACAACGTCATAAAATGGTCTGCAAATACTTTCTCAAATTTCACACGCGGCGTTTTGCCTTCTTTCGCTTTTGCTTCTGACCAAATATCTTTTAAGTCTTCGATATTTTCTGCTTTTGCGTCCGCAAACACATGCGGATGACGTCGAATCATTTTATCATTTAAACTTTCAATCACTTCAGTAATATCAATATAACCTTCTTTTTTGCCGATAGCCGCATGCAACAGCACCTGCAACAAGATATCGCCCAGTTCTTCAATCATATGCCAGTCATCTTCATGATCGATGGCTTCAAATAGTTCAAATGCCTCTTCTAAAAGATAACGTTTCAATGTTTCGTGTGTTTGTACTTTATCCCAAGGGCAACCTTTGTCATCATCTACTAACGTATCAATCACTTTAACCGCATAATCAAAATCACCATGCATTAAAGTTTCATCTTCAATACGCGGAATAAAGACGCTTGTTAAATTACTGAAGATATCATGACGATCTAATTCGTATAGAGGCGTCTCAATTAATGTCGCTCCTGTGTTACGGGCGCCATCTACAATATAAACGCTATAATCATCAGGATAACGCTCCATCAATGTCAGCTTTAAGTCTCCTGCTGTCATTGCGCTATACACTTGCGTGATCAACGTATGCGTACGGATATTCAGCTGTTCTGCTTTTAAAGCTGTTCCATCTAGTAAAGTGAAGCCTTCATTTGGGTCCACTTGTACCGCTTCAAACACATCATCAATGAAACTTTTACCGCCAAGCACTTTCACTTCAACCTCTGGATGTGACTGCGCATAGGCTGTCAGCAACGCTGTTGTCGTTTCTGCCACACGCGGATGACCTGGTACCACATAAACGACATTTTCTTGTTGTGCCGCTTCAATTAATTGATCAACAATCGCTTGGTACACTGCTTCAAACGCATCATGCGCTTCATATACTGGGTCAAAACTTGACCACTCTAATTGCGGTGCTTCTGTTTTTAGCGCCTCAACCACAGGATGATCTAGTGTACGTGCATAAATATGAGTTTGCTGGGTCAAATAGCGGTAAATCCCTAAAGGCAATTCATCTAAACCATAGTTGCCTAAACCTACAATTGTAATGGTATGACTCATCATTTTCGTCCTTTCTTCAAACGGTATAATTTATCTCCGAACGGCATATGCTGCAATTCACGATAAGTTAATAAATTCAATGTCGCAATCGCGATAATAACTACCGCAACACCAACGAGCGCCGCAAGCAGTAATTCTACCATGCCTGTTAAACGCCCTTCTGTCGGTGTCATCCACATAATCAGCTGTACTGCCGCAGTCATCGCAACAACTGTCACAAGCAGCTTCGAGACAAAATTACGCATGTGACGCAAGCGATAGAATTGTAACGTTCGCCACTGCAAGATAAACGCAAACAAACATAATGACAGTACCGTACTGACACTTGCCCCGATAATACCGATGTTCGGAATCAATACAAAATTCATTATTAATTTTATAACTGCACCTAAGCCGAAAGCAATCAGAATCAAACGAGATTGTCTGCGTACTTCTAACAAAGCAATATTCACCATAATCAACGAAACACAAATGACCGTCAACATATAAATAACGAGCGTAGCGGTTAAGACATCATTTTTAAAGAACACACGGTTCATTAAAGGCAATAAATTCATTAATCCTGCGCCCGCCGCAACACTGATGGTCATCGTAATCTTCAACGTCGCATCCGCATATCGGTTCATACGTTCAAAGCGTTGTTCCGCAAACGCATTGGTTAATAAAGGAATCAACACAAAACAAAATGTTGTCGTCACAATCAAACCGATTTGAATAAAAGATGCGCCACGGTCATAAATCCCTTTTTGCACAATCGCTTCTTTAAACGATAAGCCATAATACTGCAAGGTGCGAATCACTGAGAAACTGTCCATCAATTGCCATGTCGTCACAATAAGGTGACTCGCTGAAAAGATAATAATCGCTGCAGTCAAACGTTGCCATACGACTTTAGTCATCTCATCTTCACGCAAGGCAAACTCAAATTGAAACGGTCGTTTCACACTTAAGAAGATAGTAGCCGCTAAGAAGCCTAAAGCTGAAGCTAAGATGGCCCAAGTTCCTACTCGATAAATCGACCAATCCAACTGAACAAACACTACAATCAACACCAAGATAATACCGACACGCACAATTTGTTCAATGACTTGTGAAAAAGCCGGCGCATCCATTTGTTGACGTGATTGGAAACTGCCACGCAAGACACCTAAACAACCGACGACCAAGAAGCTGCAACTCGCCATACGGATCATCGGTGTCAGATGCATATCACCCATCAGATGAGCAATGACAGGTGCCAAAATGAAGATCAACGCAAATAAGATGAAACATACACCTTGTATACCAATCATGACATGACTGATTTTACGATGCGTCCAATGTGCACCGAAGTTTTGCGTCACAGCACTCGGTATCGCATTCATCGATAAAATCGTCGCAAGCGACAAAAATGGATATACTTGTTGGTACGCATATAGCCCCGCATCACCGAGTACGTTTTGGTATGGAACACGATATATCGCACTCAGTATTTTGACCATCACTAACGCCAAAGTCAGAATGACGACACCGCTGAAGGCTGATTTACGCTTCATCTGGAATGACCATACTTTCTTCTAAAGCTTTCATCAAGAATTTCAAGCGGTCAAACCACGCACCTGCTTTTTTATTTTTCATAAGTGTCACAGTCATCGCACCTTCAGACACACCAACTTTCATATCTCTGCCAAGCGGCAACGTCTGTTTAAAGAGTGCTTCACCATTGATATCTTCTGTTCCTTTTTCAGATAGATAAATTTCAATCGCTTTGCCTGTATCTTTAATTCGCGTTACGCCGACATGTAGGGCATGAATACGGATTTCAACGATGTCTAATAGACGTTCTACTTCAACCGGATAATCGTTGAAGCGGTCGATAAGTTCATCTTTGATATCCATTAACTCATTTTCAGTTTCAATCTGACGTAATTTCTTATAGATTTCAATTTTCGATTGTTCATTCGGTATATAAGATGTCGGCAAGTACGCATCAATATTCAATTCAATTTCAATTTCTGGTGTTTCACTTTCTTGTTTAATACCACGTTTTTCATTAACCGCTTCTTCAAGCATTTGTGAATACAAGTCGAAGCCGACAGAATCGATAAAGCCGTGTTGTTGTTTCCCTAATAAATTACCGGCACCACGGATATTCAAGTCACGCATCGCTATTTTGAAACCACTGCCGAGTTCAGTAAATTCTTTGATCGCTTGCAGGCGTTCTTCTGCAGTTTCTGACAATACTTTGTTTGTCGGATGTAAGAAGTAAGCATAACCGACACGAGAAGAACGACCCACACGTCCACGCAATTGATAGAGTTGGCTCAGACCGAAGCGATCTGCTTCTTCAATAATCAACGTGTTCGCATTCGGCACATCGACACCTGTTTCAATAATTGTCGTCGTCACTAAAATATCGTATTCGCCATTGACGAAACCAATCATCGTATCTTCTAGTTCACGTTCTGTCATACGGCCATGTGCCACTCCAATGGTCGCATCTGGCATCAACATTTGAAGCTGTTCTCTCTTTTCGTAGATGGATTGTACACGGTTGTATAGATAGAACGCTTGACCGCCACGCGCAAGTTCACGCTCCAAAGCTTCTTTGATAAAGTTCGTGTTTTGTTCTAACACGTAAGTTTGGACTGGGAAGCGGTTTTCTGGTGGTGTTTCAATCACAGACAGGTCACGTACCCCTAACATACTCATATGGAGTGTTCTTGGGATCGGTGTAGCTGTTAAAGTTAAAACATCCACATTCGTTTTCAGTGTTTTAATTCGTTCTTTATGACGAACACCAAAGCGTTGTTCTTCATCGACAACTAATAGACCTAAATCTTTATACTTCACATCTTTTGCGAGTAATTTATGTGTACCCACCACGATGTCGATGGTACCGTCTTTTAAACCTTGTTTCGTTTCTTTGATTTCTTTAGGTGTACGGAAGCGGCTCATCAATTGAATATTTACCGGGAAATCTTGCATACGTTCCAACAACGTTTCATAGTGCTGTTGCGCTAGAATAGTCGTTGGTACTAAGAAAGCGACTTGTTTCCCTTCCATGACTGCTTTGAAAGCTGCACGTAATGCCACTTCGGTTTTACCGTAACCGACATCACCACATAACAAGCGGTCCATTGGACGTTCTTTCTCCATGTCTTCTTTGATTTCATCAATAGATTTGGCTTGGTCCGCTGTTAAATCATAAGGGAAGTCCATTTCGAATTCGTGTTGTTGTTCTGTATCCGGTCCGAATTGATGCCCTTCTGCCATCTCACGCTCACGATACAGTTCAATAAGTTCATCCGCAATATCTTCAACACTCTGTTGAACTTTGGCTTTGGTTTTCTTCCACTCTGTACCGCCAAGTTTATTTAATTTAGGCGTTTTATCTTCTGATGCCACATATTTTTGAACTTGATCCATTTGATCAACTGGCACAAAGAGTTGGTCTGTTCCCTTGTATTGAATTTTAATATAGTCTCGGTGTACATCACCGACTTCAAGCGTTTCAACGCCTAAATAACGCCCTACACCATGGTGCACATGAACAACATAATCGCCGACTTTCAAGTCTTGATAAGATTTGATGCGTTCTGCGTTGGTCATCGTCGGTGTACGTTTCTTCGCCTTTTTTTGTTTAGATTTAAACAACTCGCGTTCTGTCACGACCGCAAGCGACATATAAGGCAACTCAAAGCCTTCAGATAGACTGCCTTCGACAATAACTGCGTGTCCACCTTGAATATTCGCACTCGCACCCGCTTCTACAATCGGAATATGCATTTCATTCATCATGGCTTTGACACGTTCTTTTTTCGTTTCTGTTTCGACTAGTACCACAACCGTATAACCGTTATTGATATAACGTTGGAATTCAGAACGCATAATGTCATATTGGCCATAGAATTGTTGCACAGGTTTACTTGAGAATTTGATAATGTGATCTAATTTCACTGGCATACTTGCGGTAAACAGTGTGAAATAAGTGATGTTACGTGTTTTAATCAAGTTTTCAAAGGCATCATCGTCTAAGAAATATTGACCGATAAACCCTTTACCGCTTTCAATCAACTGCTGCATAAAGTCATTGACTTCAGACATCAATGTTTCTTCTGTATCTTTGACACGGTTATATTCATCAACAACAATGATCGCATTATTACTGATGTAATCGACCAGTGTCGCAGGTTGTTCGTACATAAAAGCGACCAATCTACGAATCACTTGGTGGTCAATAAAGTTCGTATCAAATTGTAAGAAGCTTTCATACGTATCTTTGACATCTTGACGTACAGCTTTTTCAATTTTAGGACGTGTTGTTTCATAAGCCGTTTTAAGTTCTGTTTTAATACGTTTCAAGACGTCCTCTGTGATGATATAGTCACTTGCTGAAGTGATATGAACATCGTCTTGGTTTGCTTCTGAACGTTGGCTTTCCACATCAAATTGACGTATTGAATCCACTTCAGTATCGAAGAGTTCAATACGTACAGGTTCACCAATCAATGGATAAATGTCAATGATGCCCCCACGAACTGAGAATTCACCGATATGTGACACGACACTTTCTCTGCGATAACCCATATTAACGAGTTTGTTGAAGAATGCATCGACATCAATGTCATCTCCGACTTTCAAAGTGATTTGGTGGTTTTGCCACATCTCTACAGGCGTCTGTAGTTTTTTTAGGCCGTTCAAAGGTATGATAAAGAACCCTCGCTGGCCTTGTGCTAAGGCAGTAAGGGTGCGCACACGTTCGCTCATCAACTGCGGACTTTGTGTGGAGAATTCTTCAGTCATGATGTCTTGAAGCGGATATTTGTATATGTCTTCTGCTTCGATATACTGTTGTAAGTCTGCTTCTAATTTATCTGCTTGGTATAAGTTATTTGTCACCACGACCATCGGGCGATTTGAAGACAGATATTTTTCTGCCATTACTGTCGCTTTCGCTACACCGGATAAGCCAGTGACTAAGACATTTTCATGTCCAAATACATCGTTTAACTCTTCATATCGTTTATCTTTATTTAAATAATCTGTAATTATTGATTTCACTTAGCCTCACCATTATATTCATTCATCACATGGTCGAAACGCGAACTCGCGATAAAATCTTCCACCGCATGTGCAGAATGTTCTATTACTTTTTGCATTGTTTCCATTTCTTGTTTTGAGAATTTCTGTAAGACATAATCTGGTACAGACATACCGTTGGTCGGTCTTCCGATACCGATACGGATACGTTTGAATTGATCTGTACCAAGATGTTGAATAATCGATTTCATACCATTATGACCGCCGGCACTGCCCTTTTGACGTAAACGGACTTGTCCTTGTGCTAAATCCAAATCATCATAGAGCACTAATAAGTCTTCAACATCTACATTATAGTAATCCATTAACGGACCGACAGCTTCTCCTGATAAGTTCATCAAAGTCATCGGTTCAATGAATAATACTTTGTCACCTGCGACACGTTCAATCGTATATGCGCCACGGAATTTTTGTTTATCTAACTTTAATTGATTAGATTCTAATAAATAATCTATTACTTCAAACCCGATATTATGTCTGGTTTGTTCAAATCGTTTACCAATATTGCCTAATCCGACAATACACTTCATGCTTTTCTGCCTCCATCTCTTCTTTTCTTTTGATTTGGCATCGGTCATCTACACCGATGTCTATGTATCGCTTTATTCCCTATATTAACACAAATCAGGATAAACCCTGACACGTAAAGCATGTAATATGACGCAATAAAAAAAGCCGATCACACAAAAATGTGAACGGCACAAATATAAGAAAAAATTATTCTTCTTCTTCGTCTTCTTTGTTTTCTCCAACAACTTCTGGTTCTGGAGTATCAGCGTCGCCTGCTTCAACTTCTTGGATTTCTTCTTCGCTTGGTCCTTGAGTTGGAGGTGTTACAGTTACAACTGTATCTTCAGGATCGTTTTCGATTGTGAAGTCGCCTGTTACTTTCAAGTCTTGAACTGCGATAGTGTCACCGATTTCTAATTCAGTGATATCTGCTTCAAGATATTCAGGAATGTTGTCTGGAGTTGCAGTAACTTCAACGTAGAATAATGGTTGGTCAACTACGCCGCCTTCTTTAGCGCCTACTGCTTCACCAACTAAGTGTACAGGTACTTCAACAGTACGTTCTTCAGTCATGTTGATTGCTAAGAAGTCGATGTGTGTAACTTGGTTTTTAAGTGGGTCGTATTGGTAGTCAGCTACCATTACTTTGATTGTTTTAGAACCTACACCTAAGTCAATAACACCGTTACGTCCAACTTCACGGATAACTTTGATGAATTCTACTTCATCAACTTTAACTGATACGTTTTTTTGACCGTAACCATACATAACTGCTGGTACTTTACCTGAGTTTCTGATTGCTGTTAAATCAGAACGTCTTTGTTTACCTTGACGGATAATAGACTTTAATGAAGCCATTTCCTTTTTCCACCTTTCGTATATGAGATATCAGATCGTTGCTTATAATAAGCGTTCAATAGTCAATCTCTCCGGCACTTGCCCATCGGTTGTTTGACCGCTTGCAAGTGTTTGATATGTTCGTTACAGAAAGTCACGAACGGAATTATTATACACATTTTTACAAATTACGTCAACTGCTCATTTGATTTAATACCTTGAAAATGAAAAAACTGCAGCCAAAGACTGCAGTTTTAATCATTAGTCGAATAATACACTCACTGATTCTCTTTCGTAAACACGAACGATTGCTTGAGCAATTAATCCAGCAATTGATAATTCAGTTGTGTTTTCTGGTTTGCGACCATCGTCAAGGCGGATTGAGTTTGTCACAATCAATTCTTTGATTGCTGAGTTTTCAATACGTTCTTTCGCTGGTCCAGAAAGTACAGCGTGTGAACAACAAGCATAAACTTCTTTAGCACCTTTGTCTTTCAACGCTTGTGCTGCTAATGTGATTGTTCCAGCTGTATCGATAATGTCGTCAATAATAATTGCAGTACGTCCATCAATATCACCTACGATATTCATAACTTCTGCAACGTTTGGTTTTGGACGACGTTTGTCGATAATTGCGATTGGTGTTTTCAAAATGTCTGCTAATTTACGTGCGCGTGTCACGCCGCCGTGGTCTGGTGAAACCACAACTGTTTCTTCTGGGTCGATATCAGGATTGCTCTTGAAGTATTCCGCAAGAATCGGTACACCCATTAAGTGATCGATTGGAATATCGAAGAATCCTTGAATTTGTGGTGCGTGCAAGTCTAAAGCGATCATACGGTCTGCGCCTGCTACTTGAATCAAGTTAGCAACTAATTTCGCAGTAATCGGCTCACGGCTGCGTGCTTTACGGTCTTGACGTGCATAACCATAATAAGGAACCACAATGTTAATTGTTGCCGCAGAAGCACGTTTACATGCATCTATCATAATCAACAATTCCATTAAATGTACGTTAACCGGATAAGATGTAGGTTGGATAATGAAGACGTCGCAACCTCGGATACTTTCTTCAATATTGATTTGGATTTCGCCGTCACTGAAACGTTTTACCGAACATTTCCCTAATTCAATTCCAATGTTATCCGCTACTTCACGTGCAAGCGGCTCATTTCCTTTCAACGAGAAAATCTTTAAAGATGAATTTTTATATTCATTAGCTAACATTTATAGTCCTCCATTTATTTGCATTCATGCGTCGTTCAGGTCGAACTGATACATAACATCCTATTTAATTTTACTGAATTGGACAAGATACATCAATAGTTGTTAGTCGTTATTTTTATTTAAATAGCCTGGTTTTGTTGTTTGTCTTGCGCGTGCAAGGGCTAAACTGTCATTTGGAATATCGTCTGTAATCGTTGAGCCAGCGGCGATTAAGACACCATCACCGACTGTTACAGGTGCAACCAGATTTGTGTTGCAACCGATAAATGAATCTTTTCCGATAATTGTTTTAAATTTATTTTTACCATCGTAATTGACTGTAATCGAACCACAACCGACATTCGTACGTTCGCCGATTTCAGCATCTCCGATGTAACTTAAGTGCGATACTTTCGCACCATCTTTAAGTTCTGCTTTCTTCACTTCGACAAAGTTGCCGACTTTCACTTCATTACCTAAATGTGCGTTTGGTCTTAATTGTGCGAATGGACCTACTGTTGTATCATCGCCAACTGTCGCATCATTGACGACTGATTGTTTAATTGTCGTACGATTACCGATAGTACTGTTATTAACATCTGAGTATTGACCGATAACTGTATCTTCACCGATGACAGTGCCTTTACCTAAATGCACACCTGGTTCAATAATTGTATCCATACCAATTTGTACATCGGCTTCAATATACGTTGAAGCTGGATCAATTAAAGTGACACCATTACGCATATGATACTCATTCACACGTTCACGATAAGCCGCTTCTGCTTTACTTAACGCAACACGGTCGTTCACTCCCATAATTTCATCAAAGTCATCTGTACGATAAGCGTCTGCGATTTTACCCGCTTCAAGCGCTAACGTAATGACATCTGGTAAATAATATTCACCTTGTGCATTATCGTTTTTAACTTTTTCTAATAACTCGAATAATAAAACATTATCGAATGCGAAAATACCTGTACTGATTTCATCGATTTCGCGTTCAGCTTCTGTCGCATCTTTTTGTTCTACAATTTTAGCCAAACGGCCATCTTGATCTCTGACAATACGACCATATCCGAATGGATTGTCAGCTGTCGCAGACAGCACTGTAACACCTGCTTGTTGTGCTTCATGGTAATCTGCCAAAGCTTTTAATGTTTCAGGTGTGATAAGCGGAGTATCGCCGCACACGACCAACGTTGTGCCTTCTTTACCTTTCAATTCATCAGCTGCCATTTTCACAGCGTGCGCTGTACCTAATTGTTCCTCTTGGAAGCTATAAGATGATTGACTTCCTAAAGTTTCTTTCACACTTTCAGCACCGTGTCCGACGATTGTGACAATTTCATCTGTTCCTGCTTGTTTCACGCTATCGACCACATGCTCAATCATACTTTTGCCCGCTACTTTATGTAGCACTTTGTAAAGTTTCGATTTCATTCTGGTACCTTTACCAGCTGCTAATACTACCGCATATCTCTGCATGACTGCGAACCCTCCAATAATTTTACACTTCGTTATTATTATAAATTAAGGTAAGTTGCACTTTCAAGACTCACCCTTACATCCGTTTGAGGAGATAAGCTGAACAAGTCCGTTTTATCATAGCATATCTTTTTAATATTTTACACAATATTGTTTGGTGATAAAAAAGACTCGTGCATTCAAGTTATCCAGCCCATCAAATGGTATAAAAAACCCTCGATCACATGACCGAGGGTTTAAAAGTTACATTTCTATCTTTAAGCTTTTAATTAAGCTTCTTCGTTATCATTATCTTCTGATTCTGATGGTTTCGCATTCTTATCTGGAATGACTTCATCAGTTTCATCATATACTTTCATCACTGCATCTTGAATTTCTTGTCTCATATCTGAATTAATCGGATGCGCGATGTCACGGAATTCACCATCTGGTGTGCGTTTGCTCGGCATTGCGACGAATAGACCTGAGTTGCCTTCAATTACACGCAAATCATGGACTACGAATGCGTCGTCTAGTGTGATTGACACTAGTGCTTTCATTCTTCCATCAGTTTGTATTTTTCTAAGTCTTACATCTGTCACTTTCATGTAGTGAGCCCCCCTAGTATATCTCTCTATTGTCTTATAGAAGCTTACAATATTTAATTAAAAATTATTTTCCTTTAACTTGAGCGATAACCTCAATCTCAACTTTTACGTCTTTTGGCAGACGCGCAACTTCCACACAGCTTCTTGCTGGTTTATGCGCATCGAAGTATAAGCCGTAAACTTCGTTGATTTCTTGGAAATCGTTCATATCTTTAATAAAGATATTTGCTTTAATCACTGAATCCATATCGGCACCCGCTTCTTGTAAAACCGCTTTAAGGTTTTCAAGTACTTGACGCGTTTGTACCTGTACTTCATCACTGACAAGTTCATTAAATTCATTTAGTGGAATCTGTCCTGAAGTGTAAACCAAATCATTCACGACAACTGCGTGTGAATAAGGGCCTAAAGCTTCAGGCGCTTTATTACTGTGAATCGTCTTCATGTTGTTGACCGCTCCTTTATGAGAATTTAGATAAAACATTGCCTTGTTCGACTTTAAAGTCCTGATTGTATTCATCTACATCAGACAGTCTTACCAAGGAAGTATAATCTTCAATCAATCTTTGTTTGACTTCTTTAGATTCTACAAGTACTGATACCCCCTTGACATGCGCTTTAAACTCATTCATTAAATTCATCACGCCATTTATCGAGCCGCCCGCGCGCATAAAGTCATCGACAATTAATACATTCGAATTTTCTTTTAATGTGCGTTTCGACAAGACCATTGTTTCGATCTTGCGCGAAGAACCCGATACATAGTTGATAGAGACTGTAGAACCCTCAGTTACTTTATTATCCTTTCGAATAACAACTACTGGTAAATTTAATACATTTGCTACGGCATTGGCAAGAGATATCCCTTTTGTCGCAATCGTCACAATCGCATCTAAGTCTTCATCCATATAAATTGTCGCAATCAAACGTCCAACTTTATTCAACAATTCTGGATTGCCCATCAAGTCGGATAGGAATAAATATCCACCTGGCAATAAGCGCTCTTTTTCTTGAAGATGTACAATCACTTCATCAATCACTTGTTCTGCTTCTTCTTTGCTCATTGTCGGACGATATGTCACACCACCGCTTGCACCTGCAGTCGTAATCACTGTACCCAGCTTTTCTTTATGCAAGGTTTCGCGAACAATGTGGATGTCCTCACTGATTGATGATTTCGCTTGTTTAAATTTCTTCACAAAATGCGTCAATGGTATCAACTTGTTTGGATGGCTCATCAAATAATGAGTCATATACACAATGCGTTCGCTTCGTTTATAACGCAAGAGAATCCTTCCTTTCTTAACCTAGTAATCTGACTAAATAAACCTCGTTACAGCACCCGTGAACCGCGTTATATATGTTTTGTGCTTGCTTATAATGTTTCGCTAAGCTATATACCGTCGGGCCGCTGCCGCTCATCAACGCGCCATCTGCACCGCTGTTAAGCATATTTTGTTTCAGCTTTTGAATGTCTGGATGCATGTCCATGGAAATCGCTTCTAAGCTATTAGATAACGACGCACAGATTTGCTTATAATCTCCGTCTTCAATTGCTTTGATACATGCATCTGATTGTGTCGCTTGCTGCGGTGTTTCTTCAATACGCAACGCTTGAAACACACAAGGTGTTGAAATGCCGACGTTCGGCTTTGCGATGACTACCCAAGCTTTCGGTGGGCGTTTCAACAAGCGTACTTTTTCACCATGTCCTGTACATACCGCTGTTTTGCTGTAAATACAAAAAGGCACATCGGAACCGACCTGACTTGCCAAACGACTTAAATCATCTAAGGACAAACCAAGTTCAAATAACCGATTCATTGCACGCATTGTGGCTGCCGCATCAGCAGAACCACCGCCAAGGCCTGCTGACACTGGGATTTCCTTTTCCAGCACAATCGTCACACCTTGTTGGATTTGATATGTTTCTTTCATCAGCATTGCTGCTTTATACGCTAAATTCTTCGCGTTTTCAGGCACAAAATTATAATCCACTTGTACAACAACACGTTGATCTTCACGCTTTTCAACAGTAACGCGGTCATTCAAGTCCACCGTTGTCATTACCATTTCAACTTCATGAAACCCATCATTTCTTTTATAAAGTGCATCTAAAGTGAAGTTAATTTTGGCAGGTGCCTTTTCATATATCATCTTACCGCCCACCTTTACTGTTAAATTTGCTTTAGTTCAGAAATGTCTGCTTCGCCTATCAGGCGACGAGAGAGGTTCCCTCTTCTTTCACAGCATTAAAATGACGTTCATCATTTGCATTAGTGTTATTATAACACGAACATTACCATATATCACAGTGCTTAATGTTATGAAAATGAAAAAGTTTTAACTAAGTTGCGAAGATGTTTTATATTCACGCTTCGTAAAGAGATACTTGCTGTTACTCAACTTCATACCTATGCATACAAATTGAAAATTTAACATAGGAATTCCAATTTTCGATTCACAAAGCAATCCGCACCATTACACAGCAAATAGCAAAACCACTACCACAAACTTAAAACTCTGTATAATGACTGGCACAATCTGTTCAAGTATTCAGAAGACCTTTGAGATCTGAAAATCCTCAAACTTAAAATAAAGCAAAATAAAAAGAGGAATCCTGAATCAGGATTCCTCTTTTTTATACGAAGCATATAGCTTCAATGTTATGATATTCTAGTGTGCAACTGCATCCTGGTGATTTTCATCCACAAACGAAACTTGGACATTTTCTGTCAACACATCAGTGTATGTATAAGATACACGTTCAAAGTTGTGTTTATCTTGGTCTAATTCAACAACGAATACCGCTGGATATGTTTCTGATAACACGCCGCAACGTTCGATTGTTTTTTTACGACCACCATTTGCTTTAAGTACAATACGGTTTCCTAAATGACACTCAAGTGCATTTTTGATTTCCCAAATTGATTTTGGCATATTGCTCCACCTCGCTACGAATTGTATTATAACACATTTATAGCGATTCAGTCAAATAAAATTTAAATTTTAACAATCGACGGGCAGCATGTCAATATTTTAAAACTCTAATTCCGGGAAATTTTTCAAGTTAGTGTACAAATTCGCAAATTCTTTAATAGATAATGTTTCTCCACGACGTCTTGGATCAATTCCACTCTCATCTAGCCAAGTTTTAATCTTGTCTTTCAGTTTTTTACCATCGAAAAATAAGCTTTGATAATTATTTGCGATGGTTTTTCGACGTTGGCTGAATGCTGCTTTTGTCATTTTAAAGAAGCGATCTTCATCGTCTACAGAGACAATCGGTTCAGTACGTTTCATCAGTTTAACCACAATCGAATCTACATTCGGAGGTGGCATAAAGACTGTTTTAGGCACAGTCAGTACTTTAGATGTTTCAGTATAATACTGCGCCACAATCGATAATGAACCATAAGCTTTTGTGCCGACAGCCGCATTTAAACGTTCTCCAACTTCTTTCTGCATCATCACCACATAGCCATCAATCGGTAAAGACTGAGACATCAAGTTCAATAAAATAGGTGTCGTTATATAATACGGTAAGTTCGCAACGACCATAATCTTATCGCAGTCTGAAAAATGTGTTTGCACTGCTTTTACCACATTTGCTTTTAAAATGTCTTCATTAATCACAGTCACATTGTCATAATCTGACAAAGTATCATCTAAAACAGGAATCAAGCGTTGGTCAATTTCAAATGCTACGACTTTTTTCGCATGTTTCGCTAATTGTTCTGTTAAAGACCCCATACCAGGACCGACTTCAATAACACCCGTTGTTTCGTCAATGTTGCTCGCTTCGATAATTTTATGAATAATATTCACATCAATTAAGAAGTTTTGACCTAAACTCTTCTTAAAATCGAATTGATATTTATCTAACAAGGCACGCGTACGTGTCGGTGTTGCTATATCTTTTTTCATCACTTACGTTTCACTTCCTTTATCTTCATTCAAAGCAGCTCTGACATCTGCTTCTGTATAACCAAACGCATTTAATTTCTTTAAAAGTTGTTTGCCGTTGGAATGACCAATATGTAATTTACGCCCTAATACTTCTCGTTTATGACGCGCATCAGGCCCGACAATTAAACCTAAATCAATCAAAACAGCTTTGCTGATAGATTCCATGCCTTCTTCAAAGGGCGAAGATACATGCATTAACGCTTCTCTGATGGCTTCAAATGAGGCATGTTCCACCCCGATTTTACCACGTTTATTTTTCGCTTGTTCACGGTCAATATACGCATGTTTCACACCTGGTACATGATCACGAATCGTATTTCGAATTTTATCACCCGGGAAATCTGGGTCTGTTAAAACAATTACACCTCTTGTTTCTTGCGCATATCGAATCACATCTAACGTTTCTGCATTAATGGCACTGCCATTTGTTTCTATCGTATCGCACTCTACTGCACGTTTAACACGCTCTGTATCATCGCGGCCTTCTACCACAATAAACTCATTTATTTTCATCGCTTTCGTCACCTTTCACAGTGTTAACTTTAATACTATACCATATCTGCCAGCATGAAAAATAAAACATCGTCACGTTATATCCTATCTTGTTTAATTATATATTTTGATGTCCAAAGCCGAAATCTTTATTATTTACATTAAGATGGAGAACAACATGCGCTAACATGTTATCACTCTGGGCCCGTTAAAAAGAGATGGCGAATGTTATAGCCATTCAACCAAAGTTGGATGGTTATTTTTTATGCATTTATTTCCTTTGTTGACTACTCACAAGGATTAAACTTATCATCGTCAAGAAGACCATAAGCATTTCATAATCACTCATCGTGTATCCTCTCTGGAGTTGTGCATTATAGACATCAGCCCTTTGAATGGATTAGCCACCATCTATCCAACTTGCTTGAAAAGGTTACAATATGAGCAGAGCTTATATTCTTATATAAAAATATGATTTTAATATCATAAAAATGATACATTCAAACATGACGAAAGCGCCCTTCTGATGTAGAACGGCGCTTTCTCTTTATATTATTGATTTAAGTTAAATAATCTTTCCGCATTTTCAGTCGTTTGTTTTGCGACTTCTTCGTAACTAATACCGCGTAAATCTGCGATTTGTTCCGCAACTAATGTCACGCGCATCGGTTCGTTACGTTTACCTCTATAAGGGTGCGGTGATAAATAAGGTGCATCTGTTTCTACTAATAGACGATATAATGGCACATGTTTTGCGACTTCTTTAGGCTGTTTCGCATTTTTGAATGTGACAGGTCCGCCTAATGAAATATAGAAGCCAAGTTTATTAATCACGACATCTGCGATTTCAGGTGAACCGCTGAAACTATGCATAATACCGCCAACTTCTTCTGCGTGTTCCTCCATTAGAATATCCACACAATCTTGTGTCGCTTCACGATTATGAATGACAATCGGCAAGTTCACACGTTTTGCGAGTGCGATTTGTTTACGGAACACTTCTTTTTGAACATCTTTTGGTGATTTATCCCAGTGATAGTCTAAGCCCATTTCACCGATGCCGATCACTTTAGGGTGCTCGGCTAATTTTTCAATCCATTGTTCACGTTCTTCTGTGTAATCAATCGCATCCACTGGATGCCAACCAATAATCGCATATAAGAAATCATATTGTTCCACAAGTTCCATCGCACGTTCAATCGTTGGTGTATCAAATCCAACGACAAACATGCGATCGACACCTGCATCTCTTGCACGGTCGATGACTTCTTGTAAATCTTCATCATATTGTTCTGCGTTTAAATGTACATGTGTATCAATTAACATGATGTGTACTCCTTTCATTACTGCTTTTCTCAGTGTTCATACACTATGATTATACCCATTCTTTCTATGAAACATTTGAAATTATGAGTAAGCGTCAAAGAAGCGGCTCAAACAGCATTCGCTGCAAGCCGCTTGTCTTGATTGTTCAATTATTTAATCACTGCACCGTTAGGAATCGCATTCGGCAAGCTGACCAGTGTTAAGACACCGTCTTTTTCTGCTGATAGAATCATACCTTCTGATTTACGGCCCATTAATTTTGCTGGTTTCAAGTTCGTCACAACTGCGACTTTTTTACCGATAATATCATCAGGTTCATAGAATTTTGCGATACCTGAAACGATTTGGCGTTGTTCTTCGCCTAAATCTACTTGAATTTTTAAGAGTTTATCTGATTTCTTCACATTTTCTGCATCCATTACTGTTGCAGCTTTGATTTCAACTTTATCGAAATCTTTAATTGTGATTTGAGGTTTCGCGTCTTCTTGTGCTTCCTCTTTTATTTCTTCTTTTGCTTCTTCAGCTTGTGGTGCTGAACCTTGCATTGAGTCTTTAATAAATGCCACTTCTGCTTCTGTATCTAAACGAGGGAAAATCGGTTTAGGTTTTTCAGTTACTGTAATCGGTTCAGTTAATGCACCATATGAATTTAAGCTGTCTAGTTCATATAGTTCAGGACTATTGATGTGTAATTGCGCAAAGATTTCACGTGGTGCGTGTGTTAAGAATGGGCGTAATAAGACAGCTGCGAAGCGGATATTTTCCACTAAGTGTGCCATCACGTTGCCAAGCATTTCTCTTTGGCTGTCATCTTTAGCTAAAATCCATGGTGTTGTTTCATCAATATATTTATTCGTACGGCTGATGAACTTCCATACTGTTGAAAGTGCAACAGAGAACTGTAAGTTTTCCATATTTTGATGGTATTCTTTGACTGTATCTAATGCGAATTGTTCCATCTCAGCATCTAAGTCATGTTTTGGTCCTTCATACGCAGGCAACTCGCCGCCGAAGTATTTGTTGATCATCGCAATCGTACGGTTGACTAAGTTACCTAAGTCATTGGCTAAATCAAAGTTTGTACGGTCAACGAACGCTTCTGGTGTGAAGACACCGTCAGAACCAAATGGTAATTCTCGCATTAAGTAGTAACGTGTCGCATCTAAGCCATAACGATCGATTAATACGTTCGGATCTACGACGTTACCTTTAGATTTACTCATTTTACCGTCTCTCATTAAAATCCAACCGTGTGCGAAAACGCGTTTTGGAAGCGGTAAGTCTAGTGCCATTAATAAGATCGGCCACACGATAGAGTGGAAACGCACAATTTCTTTCGCCATTAAGTGTAAATCAGCCGGCCAATATTTTTGGAATAGGCTATCATCATCTGATAAATAACCAAGAGCTGAAATATAGTTCACCAACGCATCAATCCATACGTAAACAACGTGTTTAGGATTAGACGGTACTTGTACGCCCCAATCAAATGTCGTACGTGAGACAGCCAAGTCTGTTAATCCTGGTTTAATAAAGTTGTTAATCATTTCGTTCTTACGAGAAGGAGGTTGAATGAATTCAGGGTTCGCATCATAGAATTCTAATAAGCGATCCGCATATTTAGAAATATTGAAGAAGTAACTTTCTTCTTTAACTAATTCTACTTCATGTCCAGAATCTGGGCTTTTACCACCAATAATATTGCCGTCTTTATCGTATTCTGGATCATCAAGTTGAGATTCTGTATAGTAAGTTTCATCCGGTACAGAATACCAGCCTTCATATTCACCAAGGTAAATATCACCTTGTGCTAATAGACGTTCAAAGACTTTCTCTACAACTTCTTTGTGACGTTTTTCAGTTGTTCTGATAAAGTCATCATTTGAAATCTCTAATTTTTCCCATAACGCTTTAATACCTTTAATCATGTCATCTAGGTATTCTAATTCTGTAAGGCCAGCTTTATGTGCCTTTTCTTGAATTTTTTGGCCATGTTCGTCTGTACCTGTCAAATAACGTACATCATAGCCTTGCATGCGTTTGTAGCGCGCAATGACGTCGCCTGCTACAGTTGAATAGGCATGCCCAATGTGTAATTTACCACTCGGGTAATAAATAGGTGTTGTTATATAAAATGTATCTTTCGCCATTCCATGCTCCTCCTTGTATCTTACATAATTAATATATCTAAATTCAGTATTGATTTCAATGCAGAGTCCCCGTCATGACAGTCTCAGAAACACACTCAACATGACTTCTAACGCAAAATAAGTCCTTGTACTCTTCATATAAGTTCGACTGATTTGATTCCATATGTATATATTGTAACAATTCTAATGAACGGTGCATATAGAGACGATGTTGATTATGTAAAATTGACATAAAAATAAAAAGAAACTCACAAATGTTTATTTATGAGCCAAAACGATTTGATGTAGTTTTTTCTTGGTTAGTGATTATTAATAGGAAATAAGCTGACTATATCACCTATTATCTGCATTGAACGTATTCATTTGATTTATTATTCCTTAATCAACCCCTTGTATTGATAAAAGCAACAGAACCCGAGAAAGCGTTCTGTTGCTGAGGAATTAAGTAAATAATCTTATAATCGCAAACGTCACACTGACCACTGTAACGATGATTGCGATATTTAATAATTTTCCGCCTTGTTCTTGTTGGTATTTTTTGTATTTCGCACTACAAATAATACTTCCAACTCCAAAGATTGGTATAATTAATGAGAGGACAATAAAAACCCAAGCCCAAACTTTTAATGTTTTTCCTGCTTCTTTCACTTTTTCTGCCATGTTGTTGCGCTCCTTATATGTTTATTCTCCTGCTTTTTAGGAACAGGACACACCTATCTACTCATTTAGGAATACACACGTGTGTCCGTTCCTATGAAGCAGTTATTTCACTCTTTTCAGTGAACCTTGTGCGTCTTTTTTGTAATGCAACTCATGTTTTTAATCTTTGAATTCATACTTCACTACTACTTGGTCGACGTCATCATTTCCAGAGAAAGGCATGGATGACATGCTGCCGATGAGTTTAGTCGGGAGGTCTACGTCTTCGTTGAAGTGAAGCGGCACAGTCAATTTTTTATCTTTCTTATCATAAACAACCTGTTTATGATCAATCTCAAATATTTTTACAGCTTCTAACTTTCTATCAGCTTTATGCAAATCATTTTTTACAGAACCAGGAAGAGGATCCCCCTTCGCGCAACCCATTACGATAACCATCAATAGGCATAAACTCATCAAACAAATTTTCTACATAGTTTACTCCTTCGGTTTAAATTGTTAAATAATGATTGAATAGAAGATTAACAAAACCAACGTTCCTAACGGTCTGAGTGTGATAAACGAAAATTTTCTTCTTCTAACTGCTAATACAATATCAATAACCAAATAAATAATAACCATTAAAAATAGGATAAGACCTATTGTGAAAATACCGCCTGCTAAATCATCTTTTAAAACAGGTGTTAACTTTAATTTAATCGCAATCATACAAACAATAGAGATAATTGCTGAAATAATACCTTTATACTTAGATGAAGCAAGATTAATTTGAATACTTTCAATGTCTTCATACTGTTCCTTAGTTACTGAATGTTCTGAGAGAGGATCCAAACTTCTTAGCTTCACTTTATAAGGACGTGTCCAAAACGATTTAATCGCCAACCATCCGTATACCACTACACTTATAATGAGCACAAGTATGTAATTCTGTAATGAACTAAAACTAGAATCTACAAAGAAGAATGTAATCAAAAAGATTAACGCAGATATACCATAGGCAATCCATTGCAGTAATTTAATACCTTCCGCATACATTACCGAAGTAATATACACCACGTAATACAAACCTGCCATTAAAATTAATAATAAATATGTCATATGTTTTCTCCTACATTTCCATAACCTTTACTTTCAACATCTCACCTTGCCAATATTCAGGTTCAACTGAAAATTCTACCTTTGCCAAATTAGGCATGATTAGAACATCTAATTCTATAATGCTTTTACTTCTTTTTTGCTAGCGGAACTTAATTTTAGAATTTATTATTCGAGAAATTCATCCGCATCTTCCAACTCAAAATTCGATAACACCTAAGTATAATGTATATACAATAAAAAAACATTATAATAGCTAATCAATATTAAGCCTATCGTTACTAAAAACATATATTTCGAATCATTGATATTTGGTACGAGTATATATTCTATAATCTTTTCTACTACTACAATTAAACTGATGCCAAAAAGTATTGCTATAACTAGTATCTTGCTTTCAACTTTGTCTTTATGGTTTTTTCCTTTTAACCAACTAGGCGTCTTATGTAAAAGTATTACTCCAAACATAAATGACAATATACATAAAACCATTGTTATAGATCCTACAATCCAAATTTCAAATAAATCTAGCCCTTTTCTTACAGCCAAAAAATAGTAAGTGTTATACATAGCGAAAATTGCGCTATACAAAGCTAAAACATTGATTATAAACAAAACCATCGCTTTTCTTTTCATGTTTTCATGATTCTTGGGTCGTCTAATTAAATAAATCAAAAAAGTGGATATACTAACTAAAAGCATGAAAATCCAAATTATTACGAGATACTAAGGAGTCTCAGATATGGTTAATCCATAAAAATATTGAGCACCTGACATCGCTAATGGAATTAAAGTTAAACTTCCTAATATTTGCGGCATTGGGCTTCTTAACTTTTCATAAGCATCATTCAATTTTAAGTCATTCCTTTGAAAATCTAAGCTTATTTTACATAAAATTGATATTGATAAAATTTATTTAGATATTTGTTATTCGAAAAATTCATCTGCATCTTCCAATTCATAATTCGATAATACTTGGGTGTAATGTATGTAAAGCATAAAGATAACGAAATATACGAACGGCATCATCCCTCCTATCGCTAAAATCATAAACTTTGATTGATTGATATTCGGAATTGTAAAATATTCAATCACTTTTTGAATTAAAACTACTAAACTAAAAAGGAATAAAATTATCATTGCTATCACTTTACCAGAAATCTGTTCATCTTTTTTCTTGGTTTTAAGCCAAAATGGTGTATTACTAAGCAAATAAATTCCGCAAATGAAAGCAATTAAACACACAAACATTGTAATTATACCAACACTCCAAAAAAAAGTGAGATCAACACCATTTTCAGCAGCCATAAAGAAATAAGAGTTGTATAAAGAGATAACCACGCAATATAAAGCTAAAATATCTAAAATCATCAACTTAAAAGCACTTTTTTTCATATCTTCATGATTTTTAGGATATTGTAAAAACAATACAAAAAAGCATGACATAGAAACTACAATAATTAATATACTACTTACTATTAAATACATGGGTGTGCTTTCTATAGTTAGACTATAAAAATACTGAACAAAACCTGGAAAACTAAATAAAATAGAAAATACACCTAAGATTTGCGGAAGTGGATTTCTTAATTTTTTATATGCATCATTCAATCTAACAACCTCTTTCTATTTAATAATTTCAATATTAACAACTAAAACACAACACCCAATCTTTAACCAGATTTTACAAATGGTAAGTTTTTAACAATTGAATTTTCTACATAACCAACTCTTTTTTAGTTTGTTTCCATGTATCAGAATTCCTAAATTTATTCATGTATTTATTAGCTTTAGCGGTATCATCGAGTGATTTTCCATCTAATATTTTATCTTCTACTACAAATCAAATTACCATTCTATCTACCAAACCAACACCTTCTTCAATGGATCCACTAGTTGCTACACCTATCATTTGCTATAAATAAAATTTGGAGATAGATGTTAATTTATTTCTTCAAAATGTTTGAAAACCTGACATCCCCTATTTGCTGAAAATTTACCTTGTCATGGGTTAAGTCTGGTAAAGTACATCTAATTGTTACTACAAGATTATGATTTAGCTCTTATCTCTTCTTAACTTATTTTATTTAAGCCATTGCACTTCATAACCCTATTTGCTATCTTAAGTTTTAGAAAATACTATTTACACTTTATTTGTTAATTAGTATTTTTAAAATTATCATATAAAACTTTACATGTTTTGTATAGAGCGTTTACAGTTTTTTTACACTTTGTTTTATCTCACTCTCTTTATTTTAATATCTTTGAAAAGGACTTTATAAATAATGAAAAACACAAAATTAACATTATCTTTTTTATCACTAATCATTTCCAATTCATTAACTTTAAGTAATGTTGTATCTTTTGAAACTCTAGAAGAAGCTATAAGTAAGCATTCGAATGCAGCCATTAAAGTGAATACTTGAGATGAATCATTTACATACAGTTATGGTCAAAATGTTTTATCATATCCACAACATTCTGAACCAAGTACCATTCATACCAACCAACAAGCAAATAATTTATATACGCCGAGGCAATATACCTTATAAACGTGCAGCAGATGGTAATACTATCATCACATTTTGGGGAGATGCTAAAAACTGAGCAAGCCAAGCACAAGCTGATGGTTTTATAGTTAATAATCAACCTAAAAAAGGTGCTGTTTTCCAAACACTCCTAGGCGTTTGGGGACATGTGGCTTATGTAGAACGCGTCAATATGAATGGTAGTGTGTTTATTTCCGAAATGAACTATATTGCACCATACATCGTGTCTACACGTACTATTTCTGCTTCAGAAGCACGAAATTATAACTATATCCATTAATAATATGCAATATTAATAAAATATATTTAACCAAAATAATTAATGAGGTGACCTATGAAAAAGATATGCAGCACCATTATCATTTCTACTTTATTACTAGGAGGATGCAACAATTTGAATAATTCTTTCACAAACAAAGTCTCTGACACTATGCCTGTTAATGAGTATAAAGGCCAAGGTTTTCAACCTCATGCTGAAAAGAAAGTCATTGAATTAGCAAAGAAACATTATAATGAATATGCAGAATTAGGAGAAAGATTCTTTCAAGATAATTTCGGTTTAAAGGTTAAAGCTACTAATGTGGTCGGCAGCGGAGATGGTGTGGAAGTGTTTGTCCATTGTGATGATCATGACATCGTGTTTAATTCTAGCATTGTTTTAACATCGGACTCTTTAGGTCATAAAGGATCAATGCGTTCTAAAGGTGAAAGCGACGAACTTTCTACTCAAATTGGAAAAGTAGTCAGCGGCTTTGACTACAAAGCCAATAAAAAAGAATATGATGAACTTTATCAATACTTCAAAGATAATCAAAAAAAATACGGTTATTACGGGTTTACTAAAGAAGCTATAAACAAAACACGAAACTCTGGCTATGAAAATGAATTTTTCTGGATAAGTGGTTATCCTATTGACTTAGCCCAATATGATAAATACTACAAACCTTTGATTCAAATAAATCAAAAAGAATTCAGCGAAAAGTATCATCAAGCTAGATACAATGCCACTGGTGGTGTAACTAAAACAC
Source organism: Staphylococcus sp. HMSC061G12 (assembly GCF_001838465.1). NCBI lineage: Bacteria > Bacillati > Bacillota > Bacilli > Caryophanales > Staphylococcaceae > Staphylococcus > Staphylococcus sp. HMSC061G12. The sequence continues at coordinate 9,268 of NZ_KV837027.1, read as the reverse complement.
ACGTTATCACTACATTTTTTGATACTAACTCAGATTATAATAAAGATAAGGAAGACTATAAGTTATTAGATCTTGCAGATGCCATTCAAAAAAATCAACTTGGCCCTGATAAAAGCGAAGTGAAATATACATTAACCTATACAAGCAATGAAATCACAACTTATGACGGCACAAAGAATGGAAATAACGAAATGTCTTATGGGGTTTATAATAGTGAACAATAAATTTTCAGAACAAAATAAATGCTTTGATAATGTTCATTTTAATAAATAAACATTAATAACGCACCGAAATCACTTGGATAACGGTGCGTTATTGATTAGATATCTAATTCTTCTATACGCATCATATGATTAATCAAACCTGCATAAAAGCCTTGTAATTCTTGGCCTGTGTGTTTAAAGTCTAAGGCATCTAGACCGACAAAATCTAAATGATCCCAACCTTTCATAACCGGTGTCACTTGCCAGATGCCTTTTTTCAAGCCATCTGTAAATTCAGTGAAAGCTTGCCCTGTTGGATAGAGTGAAGATACCACAGAAACGATACCGTCATTTGGACGCAATGCTTGATTCTCCTCACTTCCAATGACACGACTCGTTGAATCAAAAAGGAAGAATTGTCCAATATCAGGGATATGATTTCCCGTTAAACCTTCATGACTCGCCAAACCTGTATAAGTTGTATAAACAATGTTAGGGTTCATCGGTGTCATTTGATTTAATTTTTCTGAGCCTTCTGATGTTAAATCATACATCGCATTATCATCAGTATCCCAAAGTTTACTTTGCGCAACACGTTGTGCGTATTCAATATAAGATTCATTTTCCCTTTGTTTGAATCCCCATTTTTCAAAACCAAAATCGATATTTGCGAGTTTACCACCGCCCATACGTCCTAACGCATAAACAATATCTTTAAAGGCTTTTTCATTACCAATTCGATCCGCTGCGGCTGAACCGTTATGCGGTGTGCCTAAAGTTGTAATAGAGGCAATCATATGGTCTTTCCCTCCTTCAAATAAAGAGGAGATTGTTCCACCATGTTGACGTTGGTAATCTATTTCTTCTTGATTACCAAAGCGTAAAAAATGTTCTAAAAGGCGGATTGTTTGTCCACCCATACTATGGCCGACCATATGCACCTTTTTGCCAGGCGCCCATTCATGAAAGACCCCTGCATAAGTTCTGCCATATCGAGAATGTCCATATTTCTCCGCATGCGCTGCACCATAATCTACTGTGCCGCCTTTAATATAATAATATAACTCTATTGCGCGATCATAATTACTGCTGAAAGCACCTACACTCGCTTCATAAGCTTCGTACCCTTTTTCACGCAGTCCATCTATCACACGATACTTATCTCCACCCCAATAATTGGGATATAAGTCTGGCTTTATTTCACCTGTAAAGCCCATAAATCCATGTACAAATATAACTGGATATTGATTAATCGCTTGTTGTGCTTTATTAGTTTTTAAACTTTCTGTATGTGGAACAGGTGCTTGTTGGACCGTACGTTGCGTTGGTTTTGTTTGTGTTTCTTCTGTTTTGGCTTCTTCTTTTGGTGCCGCTTCAGTTTTCTCATCATCCTCTTGAGATGTAAGAGTTGATTTGATTTCTGGCGCAGGAGTAGTTTTCGGTTCTACTTCTGACGAAACATGACTTTGTGCTATTTCTTCTTCAGAAGTTGAGGTCGTTTTAGAAAACGTTTCTGTATTTTTAATCTCTTCTTTTTTATTTTCAGATGCTTCTACTTGTTGGATGACATCTTCTGTAACCTTTTGTGCTTCATAGCTTGTCACAGAATCATTATCTACTTGCGCTGGTTGTTCGTACTGTTTTGGTTTTAGTGGTTCACTATGACTAGGTTTTTCTTGTTTTGTTTGTGATCCTTCATGAATCTGAGATGAGGATGTTTCTTGTTCAAGGTTAATAGTATTTTGTTCCTGTATATTTTTTTCTGAATATGGTGTATTCACATGACTTGTTTGTGTTTCAGAACGCTTGGTGGAAATATCTGGTTGTGTTTCAACCTGTTGTGCTGTCGTTATATCTTTTGATGGTAACAGTTGTTCATTTTCTTGTGTATGTTCCGCTTCTACCTGTGTTTCGTGGTGTGTTTGTGTGGATTCTTCCGCATATGCTGATGTGCTTAGACCCATAAATATAAAGGATGCGATAAGTGTTGATCCAGCTCCGACTGTAAACTTTCTTATCACATAGTGATGGTGTGTTTGATTATTTTTCTTCATTTTGAATTGCTCCTATTCTAGTGGTGTCCTTCACTAAAGAAAAATAATAACGTGCTCCCATAATATAGATGAATAATTAACTGTACTACTTTAAAATAACACATTTTTGTGTCACTTAGTGTTAATTTTCTTATTTGTTATATTTCTTTTACATCATTTTTATTTTATCTGATGGTAAATATCGTAAACTTCTCCTGTTTTCATCTGACGGTCTTCAGCGACTTGTTTAATCGCCTTTTTCGGTTTCATATTTTGACGGATATAATGTTCAACATGTTCATGAATATCTAACTCACTGAACCATTCTGTCTCTTCTTTTGGTGCTGCACCCTCTATTAAGATAACAAATTCACCTTTAGTCGGAATGTCACCATTTGTGACCGCTTCTACCAATGTTTGAACTGGTGCCGTCTGAATCTCTTCAAACTTCTTAGTCAATTCTCGACCAAGTGCTACTGGTCGTGTTTCATCAATTTCCGCTATAGCTTTTAGTGTATCTGCCACACGAAACGGGCTTTCATAAATAATTACAGTAGAGTCTTCAAACATGCGTTGTTCAAGTACTGCTTTTTTATCTTTTGCTTTTCTCGGTAAGAATCCGACAAACGTATACACAAACGAAGGTAAGCCGCTTCCCATCAACGCAGTCAACCCTGCATTCGGTCCAGGAATCGGTACAACATCAATACCTGCTTCACGCGCACGCACCACTAATTCATAACCTGGATCACTGATTAACGGTAAGCCGGCATCAGAGACTAATGCGATACTTTGCCCTTCTAATAAAAGTTCAATTAAAGGTTCAGTCTGCGTCTCTTTATTATGTTCATGATAAGATTTTAAGGGTGTCTCAATCTCATAATGATGACATAATTTCTTTGTGACACGTGTATCTTCACAGGCAATCATATCGACAGATTTTAAAGTGTCTACTGCACGAAATGTGATATCTGCTAAATTTCCGATGGGTGTTCCGACTAAATAAAGTGTTCCCATGTTATTGCTTGCCCCTTTCAATGAGCTGTAATTTTTGTGTTCTCGTGAATGTTTTAATTTCATACTCACGTTTCATCGCTTCTGACTTTGTTTCATAACCTTCTTGATAAACTAATACAACGGGACGTCTAGTTTTAGTATACTTGGCACCTTTACCCGCATTGTGTTTTTCAATTCTTGCTTGAACGTTATTGGTATACCCAGTATATAATGTGCCGTCTTTACATCGTACGATATAAATATAATGTTCAATTGCCATAATAAATCGCACTCATTTCTTTTGTATATTGGCCATCTGCTGTATACATATAAAATGGCGGCGCAATATCCAAACCAGGTTTGCCGTCTTTACGTCCTTCTACAAGAATCGCATGCGCTGCTTTACCAGGTTTACTATAAACCATTGTCAGTTTCTTTGGTTCAATACGGTGCTGTCTGAATTCAAATAATACATCCATTAAACGTTCTGCACGATGTACCATGACAAAACGACCGCCTTGTTTCAATAAATGTTTCGCAGCATTCACACAATCAGCCAGTGTACACATTACTTCATGACGCGCAATTTTATGTGCTTCTTTTTGATGTTGATGCGTTTGAATTGTTTTGAAGTACGGCGGATTACATGTGACAACGTTATAGCTTGAAGGTTGAAAGTGTTGTTGAACATGTCTTAAATCCATTTCATACATTTGAATACGCGCTTCTAAATGATTATGGCGAATACTGCGTTCAGCCATATCCACTAATTGTGGTTGGATTTCAATCGCACCTATCATGTGATTTCCTTTGTCTGAAAGTAATAAAGGAATGACGCCGTTACCTGAACATAAATCCATTACTTTGTCACGTTTTCTAAGCTGGGTAAAATGGCCTAATAATAAAGCATCCGTCGAAAAGGAAAAGACTTCATCATTTTGAATTATTTCTAACTGTTCTTTTAATAGACAATCTAAACGTTCATTTTCTTTCAACATGATTTTCTCCAATTTTTGATTAAATATGTATAAATGAGAACCTCTTCAGGTTCTCATTCAAGCTTTCAAATAGAATATGACATTCTTTTGATATATTAAAACAATCGCTTTTAGGATTGTTCTTCTAATGTTTGTAAACAAAATAAGCAATCTTCACCATTACGATGTTTACCGAATAAATCGCCTTTACAGATATGGAAGCCTTCTTGATATAAAATCGCTAAGTTCTCCTTACTGCTTAAACGAGGTTTCTTTTTTTCTTTAGACTTTTGCTCAGGCTTATCTGAAACATCTGTTGATTCAGTTCCTGTTTCTTGTGAACGGCCGATTAATTGTTTCAAATGTTTGTTTTCAACTTCCAACGCAACATTTTCTTCTATAAGCTGCATGGTGATGGTCTTTAATTCTGCCGTGTCTTGATACAATTGTTTAACATTGGTTTCAAGACGCAATAGTCTCTCCATTATTTCTCTGCGTTCCAAAAGCCTGTGGCCTCCCTTAATAGATTGCTTCTAAATCATCAACTGAGTATTCTAAAGGTTGTTCTAAACCTTCAACTTTGACTTGCATTGAAATATCTAACATATTCAAGCCTACCACTGTACCTTGACCATCAGGCGTATCAATTTTTGTTCCCACATCAGGTAATTGTTCTCTGGCAGCTTCATATTGATCATTTTCATATTTTAAGCAGCACATTAAACGACCGCAAGCGCCTGAAATTTTTGTAGGATTTAATGATAAGTTCTGATCTTTTGCCATTTTAATCGATACAGGTTCAAAGTCACCTAAGAACGTTGAACAACATAGCGAACGGCCGCAAGGTCCGATACCACCAAGTAATTTAGCCTCATCGCGCACGCCGATTTGACGTAATTCAATACGTGTTCTTAACTTTGCGGCTAAAATCTTTACCAACTTTCTAAAGTCGATACGATCATCCGCAGTAAAGTTGAAAATCACTTTTGATTTATCTAATGTATACTCACAATTGACTAAACGCATTTCTAAACCTAATTCTTCTACAGATGCTTTACAGAAATCCATTGCAGCATCTGCATCTTCTTCGTTACATGCACATTGTTCTAAATCATTGTCAGTTGCGACACGAATGATTTGTTTTAACGGTAATGTAACATCTTCCTCATCTACCGTTAGTGCAGCATCTTTGACATCACCGACTTCTACACCACGTTTAGACTCTACAACAACTCTGTCACCACAACAAAGTTCAGCATCTTCAACCGGTGCATAATACTCAAGCTTACCAGCTTTTTGGAATTGTACGCCAATCACTTGAAGCATTTAGCCCACCCCCTTAATTACGATTTGTTCAAATACGAGTGTTGGATTCACATTTTGTGTTAACTTCTTATGTGCCTCCGTTATATGATCATACATATGCGTTAATTGGTCATATGTTAAACGTTGTGCATATTGTTTAATATCTGTTTCTAATTCAGAGAATACCAAGTATCCTGAAATGTCTGCTTTTTCATGCATAATATCTTGGAAGAATGCATTCACGACTGACAATGTCAGTTGCTGCAGCTTTTTATTTTTAGCTGCTTTCATTAAATCGACCAAAGCAATTAAAGCCATTGCACGATTCGTCAGCAGTAATTGGCACCAATTGATAATGTTTTTGCGTAAATTTGCTAAATCATATTCCTCATTCAGCGCACGAGCTTCTTCGATTTGTGAGGTATAAGTACTCAACATTTCAGCAATCGGTTTAGATATCTCTTGTTCTTTCAGACGTTCCACGAGTTGTGCTTGTGACATCGGTTTAAAATAAACATGCTGACAACGCGAATGGATTGTACTGAGAATTTGTTCTGGTTTCGTCGACAGCAATATCGCAATCGTATTTTCTGGCGGTTCTTCTAAGAACTTTAAAATACTATTCTCACCTTGAACGGTAAGTTTCTCAAAGCCATTAATAATATAGACTTTGTGACTGCCTTCAACGGGTAATTGATTCATCACATGAACTAACGCTTCAATCTTTTCTTTCTTCAGATTTGTCTCATCTGTTGTGACATATCTGAAATCAGGATGATTGAAACCGTCAACTTTCGCTTGGCATATTTCATTGTCATTGCATAGTATCAACTTCGCAAAAGCCATAGCCGTTTGCTGCATCGTTTGTGCATCATCGCCTTCAAATAAATAGGCATGCGAAAGCTTTCCAGATTGATACGCATTCGTCAATCTTGATAATTCATCCATTCAATTTGTCACCTTTCCATAATGAAAAAGGGCAGGAACTCATGAGTTTAATCATTGATTGTCTCTTTACAATCTCGATTACACGCTCGTCCCGACCCCCACTATTTATAGACTGTTATTTATGTCGAATCATAGATTCATGTCATGTTTATCATTAAAATCTGTGGAACGCATCAACAGGCATTACGAATACTGTCGCGCCGCCGACTTCTACTTCAACTGGATATGGAATGTAAGAGTCTGCACTGCCGCCCATTGGCGTAATTGGTGATACAAGTTGTTCTCTATTTCCACATGTTTTATTGATAACATTTAGTAAATCATCTACTTTGTCATCATCAACACCGCATAGGAATGTTGTATTTCCTGCGCGTAGGAATCCACCTGTTGTCGCGAGTTTAGTAGCTCGGAAATTATTTTTGACGAGTTGGTCAGACAACTCTTGACTATCTTGGTCTTGAACAATTGCAATTACCATTTTCATAACTAACACCTCTTTGTAATATTATAGCATATTGTGATGGTAGAGCCTGTTTAAAACTAAATAGAAATAACTAAAATGATGTCTGATTTCTTGATGTTTTCTATTAATATTTTACCTTCATCTTTTAGGTCTGCTGTAATTAAAGTTTAACAAATTATACTACGTGAACCCGCACGCTTGCAACAACTTCCAAAGCAATCATCTAAAGCTTATGCTTGGCTAGACAAATGTTGGACAATTGCTTGATAAGCAGCATCAACAACCGCCTCAATAGATTGATTTGCATCAATGACCGCAAAACGCTCTGGTTCTTGTTCGATTAATTGATGATACCCTTCAATGACTTGTTGATGAAATGCGATACTCTCATGATCCAAACGATTCATGTCTCGCGCATTACTTTGAATCCGTGCTCTTCCCGTTTCAGCCGTAATGTCTAGATACACTGTTAAATCCGGATACAAACCATTAATCGCAAATTCATTAATTGCTCTGACTTCCTCTACACCAATACCTCTCGCATAACCTTGGTAAGCAAGCGAACTATCGATATAGCGGTCACACAATACTACTCTTCCCGCTTTTAGCGCTGGTAAGACTTTTTCTACTAAATGTTCTCTGCGTGATGCCGCAAATAATAAGGCTTCGGTACGCTCATCAACAGCTTCGCCTTCTAATAAAATTTCTCGAATTTGTTCTGCAGCGGGTACCCCGCCAGGTTCTCTCGTTGTTAAGACTTCAAATTGTGCTTGTAAGCGTTCAGAAACTTGGTTTAAAACCGTTGTTTTACCGGAACCTTCTGGTCCTTCAAATGTGATAAATGCTGACATGTTATTCATCCTTAATATTTATAGTTCTATGCTTTATACCTTCTACTCTAATTCCTTGTGCTACCCAGTCTTCCATAATATCGATCATTTCTTGATGAATGCGTTCACCTTTATAAAACACCGGTATACCTGGAGGATAAGGTACAATATGTTGAGCTAACAATTCACCTGCAGCTTCACTAAAATCGATACGTCTCATTTGGGTTATCGTCACAGGCTGATAATATCCAACGTGTTCAGGCATTTTGGGGATAGTTACTGAAACCTCATTTGTCGTCTTCGGTAACTTTAATGCTTTAATTCGTTCTAATAACGATTCAAATGGGAACCGATCACCTTTATGCCACATCGGCAACACTAACAATACTTGTGTTTCATCTGCGAGTTCTACATAAAGATGTTGTGCTTCTAACCATTGTTGGATGTCATAGCCTGTATACCCTGCGTATGTCAAAGTTATTTTAAGTGGATCATCCATCTCATGAACTTCTAATCCTTTAGCGCTTAATGCATCAAGTAGACGTTGACGTTGTGTGAAATAATAAGTGCTTTCATATGTTTTATAAAATTGATGTGCACGCTCTAAGCCTGCCATTAATAAATACGAAGGACTTGATGATTGAAAGTAAGTTAAATACTCCATCACTTGTTCATAATAAGGCGCATTTTTATGTATAAAGATTACAGAGCTCATAGTCAAAGCAGGTAAACTTTTATGATAAGACTGTACGACGTAATCTGCCCCAAAAGAAAGTGCAGAGTTAGGGAAACCATTTAATCCAAAATGCGCACCATGCGCTTCATCTACTAACACAGGTGTACCCTTCGCGTGCTGTTCTTTAATAAATGAAGCAATATCGAATAACTCACCGTAATAGTTAGGATATGTCACAATCGCTAGACTATTTGTACTTTCTTTTTGGTCTATGCGTGGCGCTACATATTGATGGGTTGTATCACTGATAGTCATCGGTAAAATTTCTGCATCTTTTTGAGCTAAATCTAAACCATGAAAGACTGATTTATGTACATTACGACTCATCACAATCGGTGCTTCTTGTTTTGCGGTTGCTTGAATCACTGATAAAAGACCTGAAGTTGTGCCATTTACTAAATAAAAGGCATCATAATCTGGATGCTTATCTAAGGTATGCATGCTTTCTTTTAATATGCCTTCAGGATGATGCAAGTCATCAAAATCAGTAATCTCAGTAATATCCATGGCTAAATCCATCTCATGTAATGTGCCGATTGTCATGTTTTTATGGCCAGGTACATGAAAAGAAATAGGTTGTTGTTTTAGAAAAGATTTAAGCTGATGATTTAATGGCAAATTCATTTTTCCACTACCTTCAATTTGGTAATTAACTCTTATTTTAACATATTTGAATCTAGTTCAACGATGAGAAATGAAAGAATTCTTCTCATTTCATTATCAAAAAATTAAAAAATGGCATAAAAAAAAGAGACCCTTTACAGGATCTCGTGTTTG
>NZ_KV837026.1:0-982 GCF_001838465.1 Staphylococcus sp. HMSC061G12 | reverse complement strand
GGTTAGCTATATTTTTTTACTTTGCAACAGAACCTTTTAATATATATCTGATTTTTTCATATTTCCAGCCTTAACTTCTGCTGTATCATATATTGTGATAAATGCGTCTGGGTCTACATCATTTATAATTTCTTTAAGTTTTTGTTCTTCGAGTTTATTAATAACACAAGAAATTTCTACAAATGAATTATTTTCTTCATCAATAGTCACTTTTGTAAATGTGCAATACCTTCCCAGTCTTTCTTTAATTTCTTTATTCATAATGTCATAATCTTTTGTAATAATTTTAAACGTTTTCGAACCACTTAGTCCTTCTTCAATAATATGTATAACTTTTGAAGCAATAAAATATGCGAGCGCTGATAAAATGGCACCTTTAAAGCCAAAAACAGTAGAAACAAGTATAAATACGAATGTATTGAGAAATAAAATTAAATCACTTGTTCCGAAAGGTAACTTTCTAGATAATAAAACGGCTAACATATCTATACCATCTAATGCCCCACCATTTCTAAGGGCAAGACCCATGCCTAATCCAATAACAACTCCACCAACTACAGTAATAAGTAGTGAATCACCTTCAATAATTGTTGGTACATGATGCATAATCGAAGTGAATATAGATAATGATAAGATACCTATTATTGAAGATATAGCAAACTTACGTCCGATTTGTTTATAACCTAACCATATAAATGGTAAATTGATTATTCCTATTAATATTCCTAAAGGTAAACCAAACAAAGTGGAACCTACAATACTAATCCCTGTGACTCCTCCGTCAGAAACGTTATTTGGGATTAATATAGATTCCAAACCATATGCTGTAATAAGTGCCCCAATTATAATAAGTAAAATCCTGCCGAATGATATAATCACCATTTTTTTTGTCATTTTTGAACTCCTATTTTTATTATTAAAAAGTCTTCACCTATATTATAACTTGTTTGGTTCTGTTGCAAAGTAAAAAAATATAGCTAAC
>NZ_KV837025.1:0-472 GCF_001838465.1 Staphylococcus sp. HMSC061G12 | reverse complement strand
TTTGTCCAAACAATAAACTATTATTCTTTTCTGGCTATAGATTCCGAAATGATAAATATGGATATCAACGTCAATTTAAAGAATATAAATGTTATGACTGTATAGAATGTCCGCTCAGAAAAGAATGCATGAACCCTAAAGCCAGACCAGATACTTTGAAAACAATCAGAAGAAATATGGTTTGGGAATTTTATAAGCACTTCACTAGAGAAAAGCTTTCAGATCCAAAAACTTCATCAATTTATAAACAAAGAAAAATTGATGTTGAAACTTTTTTTGGTAATCTGAAGGCTAATTTGGGTTTCACTCGAATGTCTGTCAGAGGTATTGAGAAAGTTGAAACCGAAGTTGGCATAGCGTGTATGGCTGTCAACGTTAGGAAATTGGCAGCTCTTCGAGCTGCGATTTTCTCTATAAACATAAAAAAGCGACGATTTTCAGAAATAATAATGAAAATCGTCGCTTTTATTAG
>NZ_KV837024.1:0-579 GCF_001838465.1 Staphylococcus sp. HMSC061G12 | reverse complement strand
TTTTGATTAGGGATTGTTTTAATATATATTAAAAGCACAGTAATTAATGTCCCAAGTGCATTTTTGCAATCCTAGTTGTATATATTTTTCATTTAGAAAAGCATTTCTAAACATCTAGCTCCTAAACCGCCTTAATGGCGGTTTTTTTGTAGTGAATTTTACATTCAAACTATAGTTATAAATAAAAAGCCACTACACCATCGTTGTAGTGTAGTGACTCACTTAAATCGTCAAAAAAAGAAGTTGTATGACCAATGTACCTTGCAGGTACGTACTTATGATAACATGTAATTCCTAAATTATGTTAGTAAGAAGTGATAATAATTGGGCAAAGACCTCTGATTATAAATATATTTCAGAAATAATAAACTAAAAGTCATTGATTTAATCCAAATATATGCTAATATATTTCATATGTCGCTTTCCAGTAGTGGCATATAAACTCGTGTTGTGTGCGTTTTCAGTTCTACCACACTCCACAGGTGTGTGTAAGTTCACAGTTAACATTAGATTTACTTCAAGGTCATCATACTCTGTATGATGACTCAGACTGTCGACAAAGTCCTACGGACTTGTCGG
>NZ_KV837023.1:0-383 GCF_001838465.1 Staphylococcus sp. HMSC061G12 | reverse complement strand
TAAACTGCATCCCTTAACTTGTTTTTCGTGTACCTATTTTTTGTGAATCGATTATGTCTTTTGCGCATTCGCTTCTTTTCTATATAAATATGAGCGAAGCGAATAAGCGTCGGAAAAGCAGCAAAAAGTTTCCTTTTTGCTGTTGGAGCATGGGGGTTCAGGGGGTGCAGTATCTGACGTCAATGCCGAGCGAAAGCGAGCCGAAGGGTAGCATTTACGTTAGATAACCCCCTGATATGCTCCGACGCTTTATATAGAAAAGAAGATTCAACTAGGTAAAATCTTAATATAGGTTGAGATGATAAGGTTTATAAGGAATTTGTTTGTTCTAATTTTTCACTCATTTTGTTCTAATTTCTTTTAACAAATGTTCTTTTTTTTTT
>NZ_KV837022.1:0-40187 GCF_001838465.1 Staphylococcus sp. HMSC061G12 | reverse complement strand
CAGATGCAGACGCAGATGCCGACGCAGACGCAGATTCAGATTACCCTGTTGAACCAAATGAACCAGGTAATCCAGATGAACCAGGACACCCTGGCACTCCAGAACAAGGTACTACACAAGGTTCAAATGGTGAACAACCAGCACAAGCTGAAGGTCATGGCGATAAAGAATTACCTGACACAGGTGAAGAGAATAATAATAAAGAAGCTACATTATTCGGTGGCTTATTCGCAGCACTAGGTTCTGCATTATTATTCGGACGCCGTAAGAAAAATAAAGAACAATAATTCTATTTAAATAGTGGGCTGGACTTTGTTCCGGCCCATTTATACATACTGAATGAGAAGGGGTTTGGACATGACAATTAACAACGAGATTGAACAAGTTTTACAAAAAGCAGATCAACAGCTATTAGGTAAAGATTATGTGTTTGTTAGTTTAGGTAATCCCAATATGAAAGCTTCTGTAAAATTGATTAAGCAGTCACGTAATCTTAAAAGAGATATTACGAAACAATATGAACAGTTTAAAAAGAAAGCTGGTAAGTATCCTAAGTGGGTTAAAATTGATTTTGTTTATCGTACGAAAGAAGTTGTCTTTGAAGATGTTAAAAGAGATTTAGAAGAGACACGTCGAAACTATATTGATTACGGAATTGCTTATGATAAGAATTGGAATTTAACTTTCATGGCAGAAGAAATTAATATTAATGCCTTTGTCAGACCGACTAAAGATAAAAAGTCTTTCTTCTTATCTGAGGATAATATCAATAACTATTTGAAGAAATATACAAAACATAAACAGTTCTATAGACATCAAGATTATATGGGTAAGCCGATTAAAAAGTTTTATACAAAGGGTTACTTTATTGAAAATCATGAGGTTTATGAACTAGCCGCAGAGGGTCGTGAAAAAGGATTACGTCATGTTGAAGATTTGTCACAAGAAATTGATAAAATGTTGGAAACTTCGACAGATTATCTTGCGAATGAATTACAACCAAGCGGTCAATTTATCTATGGTTATTTTCCACACTTCGATAAGAAAATCAGTTTCTATAATAATTTGAGACATGCTTCTTCAACTTATGCGCTAATGGAAGGATTACATTACTTAAACAAAGATATCACTATTGCTGAAAAAGCGATTGATTACCTAATCGACAATTACTTATACAAGCAAGGAGAAGTCGCACATATATTTGATGACACCAAAAATATTAATGAAATTAAACTAGGTCAAAATGCGGCATTTGTTTTTGCGATTTGTGAGTATCTAAAAATAAAACCAGGTAACCAGAAGTATTTAGAAGCTGCACAACAAGTGGCAGAAGGTATGGTTTCAATGATTGACAGTGAAACAGCTGAAATTGTACATGTCTTACAATATCCTAGTCTAGAAGTTAAAGAAAAGTTCCGTGTGATTTATTATGATGGTGAAGCTGCGTTAGGATTATTACGACTTTATCAAGTTGATCAGAATAAAAAATGGTTAGAAACAGTACGTCATATGTTTGAACGATTCATTTCACAAAGTTACTGGAAGAACCATGATCATTGGTTAGGTTATTGTACGAATGAATTAATTCAAATTGCGCCTGAAGCGAAATATATAGAATTTGGAATTAGAAATGTTTCTAGTTATTTAGACTACATTAAGAATCGTATTACAACTTTCCCAACATTCATGGAGATGTTGATGGCAACGTATCATATTGTACGTAAAGCCAGAGAAAAAGGTTTTGGGGAAATCGTAGATCGATTGATTAACGTAGATGACTTAATGACAACGATTCATAAACGTGCAGATTATCAACGTACAGGATACTTCTATCCAGAACTTGCGATGTACTTTAAAAACCCACAACGTATTCTTGGTTCGTTCTTTATCAAACACCATGGTTATCGTGTCCGCATTGATGATATCGAACACTATATTTCTGGTTACGTCCAATACCAAAAAGTCTTTAAATAATGACATATTAAACAGGCCATGAACTCGTAATTTTGTTCATGGCCTGTTTTATTATGAAAATAATTCATCCACTGTAACTTTAAACTGTTTAGCGATTTTAAAAGCTAAGCTCAAAGAAGGATCATACTTATTATTTTCAATCGCATTAATCGTTTGTCTCGAAACATTGACACTTTTACTTAGTGCTTCTTGAGATATCCCATTTTGTTTGCGATACAATTTTATTTTGTTTTTCATAACTCTCACCCTTTGTAGGTGTATTTTCTCATCACTCTATGTCTATTATGAATACTTTCGTTTAACGATTACATAATTATAAACTAAACTTCCCATTATAATAACTAAAAAGACAGCTTCAGGATATTTCGAGATAAAACTATGTGCACTGACTAAACCAAGCGTACGATTTAGAAAGGCGAATGTAATGAGAAGGATGGTAATGATAAAAGTCTTTGCGAGTACTTCTAAAATAATTTTAGTTTGACGTTCGTCATAATGAGACTCGGTTTGAACATCTACTGCTTCTGAAGGCATATAATTTTTTAAGAAGCCTCTCCAAGCAAATGCGAAAGCAACTATGGTTCCTATAGGGATGATAATTTTAAGTAATATCATGATGTCCCTCCTGAAATGTAAAGTTTATTTGACATTTTTAGAATACTGCTACGCTTAAATAATGTCAAGCATGTTTTACATTTCGCATAAAAAACAGAGCCGAATGGCCCTGTTTTAAATTCCTAAATGTTCTTTAAATGTGTGTCCTGTATAGTTTTTTCGATAAAGTCCGCGTTTTTGTAATTCTGGAACAATCAAATTTACAAAATCATCTAAGCTATCCGGCAAGGTGGGAGGCATTAAGTTGAAACCATCTGCCACACCTTCTTTGAACCAATGTTCCATTTCATTCACAATTTCCACAGGTGTTCCGATCAATGTTAAATGACCACCACCTGCATTTAAATATCCCAATAACTCTCGTACAGTAGGGTCTGTATCTCTGATAATTTCAAGGACTGTTTCATAACGACCTACAGGGCCAGTAAATTCAGAGACAGGAGGTAAGTCTGGGACTTTATCATCTAAATCCCAACTATGACAATCTTGTTGGACAAAGAAACTGAGTTGATTTAGTGCTGTTTCAATCGGTAGTTGATTATCAAGCACCGCTTTTTTCTCTAAAGCTGCTTCATGGGTTTCTGCGACATAAGTCACCAGACCTGGGAAGACTTTGAGGTTGCGGTCAGTCTGACCGGTACGTTTGATTTCATCATCTAAGCGTTGCCTGAACTGTTTTGCTTGTTTGATATTCCAAGAAACAGAGTAAACTGCATCTGCATATTTAACTGCGAGTGCCACGCCTTGTTTAGATGCGCCAGCCTGCATTGCGACGGGTTTACCTTGTGGACTTGCGGGTGTAGATAAAGGGCCGCGAACTTGGAAGTGTTCTCCTTGATGATTGAAAGGTTCTATTGCTTTTGAATCAATCAGTTGATTGTATTTACGATCGTGTTTAAAATCATTGGTTTGCCATGACTCGAAGAGATGATTCATGACTTCCGCAAATTCATCTGCTTTTTGGTATCGTGCTGTATGATCAGGCAGACCTACCATACTGTGATTTTGTGCTTCAATATCCGTCATAGATGTGACTAAATTCCAACCGACACGACCGCCAGTGATATGGTCCAAACTTAATAGCTGACGTGCAGCCGTATAAGGGTTAGAAAATGTGCTGGAAATCGTTGAGACTAACCCGACATGTTTTGTGACCTGCGAAATTGCAGTTAAATTGACAATAGGGTCAAACCAGAACGCAGGCATCGTGGTGTCATTATTTGCGGGGAAGGATTGGTTATCCGCGAAAAACACCGCGTCAAAATAGCCGCGTTCTGCGATTTGAGCTAAATCTTGATAATACTCGATGGTGCCGATACGTTCAACACTTGAATCAGGCATCAGCCATGCAGCTTGATGATGGCCGCATCCATATAATAAAACGCCAATGTGCAGTTGTTTTTCTTTCTGCGTAGGCATGTTATTCACCTCGTGTTTAATATTGTTACCTAGTTCATCGTTAATCCGCCATCAACAGTGATGTTTTGGCCTGTAATACCGTCTGCTTGTTCTGAAACAAGATAAGCCACCATGTTTGCGACATCTTGCGGTGTTGTCACCTTACGTAGTGGTGTACTTTGCGCAATCAAGTCAAAGACTTCAGGTGTAGTAACTGAGCTAGCGTCCGTTGTTTTAAGCAATCCGCCTGAAACAACATTCGCATTAATACCATATTGGCCAAGCTCTGCTGCAATGTTACGTGTGAAACCAATTAATGCAGCTTTCGCTGTTGTATATTCATGATAAGGAACAACAGGATTTTGGTATAAATTTGTGCCGATAGATACAACACTTCCGCGTTGATTTTCAATAAATTGAGGTACCACACTTTGTACAACGTTGAATGCAGCTTTTAATGTGCCATCGATTTGATTTTGATAATCTGACCAGTCCATATCTTTAAATGATTTTTGTGTTGTCGGATCAAATTTGAAACCAATCAATGCGTTGTTTACTACACCATCAATACGACCGAATGCTTCTGTTCCTTCTTTGACTAAACGTTCTACTGCATCACGGTCAGTAACATCTGCTTGAATTGCGACAGCACGGTTATTATCAATTTCTTGAGCCAATGCTTCGGCAGCTTCCTTACTTTGGTTGTAGTTAATAATAACGTTAAAACCTTGTTCGCCTAATGTACGGCTGATTACAGCACCTAAGCCACGTCCGCCGCCTGTTACTAAAATTGTTCTTGCCATTTAAATCGCCCCTTTAGTTAAATTAAGACATAAAAAAACACACAACCTATCTAGAGCTGTGCGTATCAGAGCGAGTTGAAAGTATAGACTCAGACATTCTTAGCCATACTTTCTTAGTTATGTACTCACACTTTCCTACGCTAGTTTCAGCTAGATCAGGTTCAAAGGGTCTGAAGCCATGCTTCATCTCAGTTATAAAACGCCCCTAGTGCATTTATATTTGTCATTAACCTTAATCTATCGACTTTCTAGAAGTAAGTCAAGGAAGGGCGATAAGAAAGGATTTAGTGAAAAAATAACAGCATACATGTTATGATAAACAAGAATACAAATAACAGGGTCTCCCTACAGAATTGGAGTGAGTTATATGTTCTGGTTAGGTATGTCATTCCCTTTATTAGCCATTATTTTCATTGTCTTCTCTGTGCGTGAAGAAAAGAAACGTAAATTGAAAAAACAAGAAAAAGAAGCTAGATGGGAAGCACAAAAACAACAAGAAGCGAAAGCTAAAGAAGAACAAGCGGCTAAAACTCAAGAAACTGAAAATCAACAACCACAAGATGTTAAAGCACTTGAACAACAACAAGAACATCGAGAAGTAACAGCTGAAGAAGAAGCACAACGTGTTGAAGCAAAAGCAGCCGCGAATGCACCACACGAAGAAGATAAACCTTCTTCATAATTGAATCATGATGAATTGAAAGCTGACCGAAAGTATAACCGGTCAGCTTTTTCATTATGTTTCTATTTAATTCAAATACACAACAAAACTAAATTTTCCCGACTAATGATTCAGAAATAGGCTATACTATATAAAATAAGAAAATTCAGATAATTAATAGTGGGAAAGAGGAATGTGTATGACAGAAAATAGAAAGGAAAATTCAAAAGATTCATCTTCAAAATTTCAATTAAAAACACCTCATACGTATGCATTGTTAATGATGATTATCGCCATTGCTTGCGTCTTGACGTATATTATTCCAGCAGGAGAATATAAACGCGTAGATAAAGGGGGACAAACTTTAGTAGTCCCAGGTTCATATCATAGTATTGAACAACACGGGGTGTCGTTTTTAGATTTATTCCGTGCAGTACCTGAAGGTTTATTGACAGGGGGAGAAATAGTCTTTTATATCTTTTTAGTCGGTGGTGCCTTCGGTATTGTACATAGAACAGGCGCATTTGAAAATGGGATTAACCAAGCGATTAAAACATTAGGTTCTTCGCGCATCTTAATGATTCCATTAACTATGATTGTGTTCTCT
This sequence comes from Staphylococcus sp. HMSC061G12, assembly GCF_001838465.1. Taxonomy (NCBI): domain Bacteria; kingdom Bacillati; phylum Bacillota; class Bacilli; order Caryophanales; family Staphylococcaceae; genus Staphylococcus; species Staphylococcus sp. HMSC061G12. Next base: position 34,129 of record NZ_KV837022.1, on the reverse strand, counting down.
ATTTTAGGCTTTTCAATTGGTTTAGCAGAAGAAACCATTATCTTTGTGCCGATCGGTGTAATCATTGCGAGAACACTAGGTTATGATGCGATGACAGGAGCCGCGATGGTGATTTTAGGTGCCGCAAGTGGATTTATTGGAGGTATGTTGAATCCATTTACAGTCGGTGTTGCGCAAACCGTTGCTGAACTTCCCATGTTCTCAGGTTGGGGGTTACGTTCCATCATTTATATATTCATCTTAGCCGCAGCGATCGGTTCGGTAATGCTTTATGCTAGAAAAGTGAAACGTAATCCAAAGAAAAGTGTCGTTTATGCTTTAGAACAAGAAGAAGGTCAAAGTCATAAAGCTATAGAATATGAACGTTTTACCAAACGTCAAGCCTTCGCATTAAGTATTATTGCGTTAACTATTGTGTTTAATGTCTATGGTATCTTTCGTTATGAATGGTCTTTTAATCAAATGAGCGCAAACTTTGTTTTAGCAGGTTTGCTTGCAGGGTTTGTCAGTGACTTAGGTATGAATGGTACCTTTGATGCTTTTATTGAAGGAATGAAAGACATTTTATTTGGCGCAATGATTGTTGGTTTTGCGAAAGGCATTGTCGTTATTTTAGAACAAGGTAAAATTATTGATTCTATTATTCATGGAATGACTACACTACTCAATGATGTCCCATCGTCTATTGTGATTATTGTGATGTTTATCTTCCAATTTTTCCTTAACTTCTTCATTCCATCTGGTTCAGGACAAGCCTTGACTACAATGCCTTTGATGGTGCCGATTTCAGACTTGCTGGATATTAATCGCCAACTTACAGTGCTTGCTTTCCAATATGGTGATTCCATCAGCAATGTGCTGTTTCCGACTTCTGCCATTTTAATGGGTGCACTCGCAGTTGCGAAAATTTCATACGTACAGTGGTTGAAATTCGCTTGGAAATTGATTCTGCTGTGGGTTATTATCTGTGCGATTGCCATGTCCATCGCATTGCTTGTCGGCTATTAGGGAATACTAACTCTGTTCAAAGCTAAAACATGAGGAGGAAGTGTCCTTGAATCAACACGAGAAAGAGAAATTATGGCGTGAATATAAATATGAAGTCATGTGGCATAGCCAAGCACACTATAACCAAATCAGATCAGTCATGAAAGATAATGTAGAAGGTGAGGTATTACAACGCTTGATTGATGAAGCATTAGCCCTCCCTCCGTCTAAAGGTGCCGTCATCAATACGTTTGATCATATGTGGGGCTATTTTAAGAAAGAAGCGGATGATACTGAAAAAAATCGACACCAAACATTGAAAGCGGACTTCGAATCAGAGAAAACAACATCTGATGAACTCTTGTCATTTATCTATACACTTGCGACTAAATACCAAAGCAAGTACTTATTAAATTCTTCAATTTTGAAGAATGCATGACAGAAAATCAGAAGTATTAAAAAATTTGAGGAAAGTGGTAGGTTATTAAATGACTTTTATCTGATTTTCGCTTAACATGTAACACAAGTTTCAAATTAAATCAGATTTGGTTAACTGAATAACTTAACTTATTATTAAAATTTCAAATAGAGGGTAATTGACTCTAGTAGGAATAATGACAGCAAGGTGTGAAATGTTATGGAACAATTAATAAATGATGATTACGAATACTGCAGAAAGATAATGGAAGAGTACTCAAAGACCTTCTCTTATGCGTTTAATAGTCTGCCTGAACAAGAGCGTAAAGCAGTTTGGGCGATTTATGCAGTATGTCGTATGATAGATGACAGTATAGATGAATATGAAGATCCAAAACGCTTAGATGCGATTCGTGAAGATTTAGAACACATCTACGATGGAGATTCTGAAAATGTGAACTTTAATAGTAACGCATCTGTGATGCGCGCGTTTCGTCATACACTAAAATCTTATCCTGTTCCATTACATGCCTTTAAAACATTAATGGATTACGTGGAAAGCGATTTGACTATGACAGCATTAGAAACAGATGAAGAGCTAGAAGCCTATTGTTACGGCGTGGCAGGGACGATTGGTGAATTACTGACACCTGTACTTGCTTATGAACAATATTATGAGACAGCAGATAAAATCGGTATAGAACTTGGTAAAGCCCTACAAATCACAAATATTTTACGTGATGTCGGTGAAGACTTTGAAAATAACCGTATCTATTTAAGCGCAAATCGCTTAAAAGAATATAATGTTGATTTAAAAGCAGTATATGAAGACGGTGTGACACAAAATTATATTGATTTATGGGAAAGTTACGCCAAAGATGCGGATGCTATGTATCATAATGCATTAAGTCATTTAGATTACTTCCACGAAGATGCACGCCCCATTATTGAAGTTGCAGCTCAAGCGTATCGTGAAATCCTTGAAGTTGTACGTAAAAAGCATTATTCATTGCACCAACGTGCATATGTCAGTCGCTTGAAAAAAGGTCAAATTTACCGTCGTGTCATGAAATCATACAAATAACTTTAAACTTAAAACAATAAACTATAAACAAAACCAGCATGTGATGTTTCAAACAGGCATGCTGGTTTTGTCATGTTTATAGCTTAATTAAATTCTACATATTGCGGTCCATCTTCTGAATCGCTATTCATTAATTTAATAGATCTTGGAATAGCTCTGATGACACAAAGTTTAGGGTCTTCTTTCGATTCAAAGAACGATTTATCTTGTTCGTCCCAAATCCAATCTAATACATCTGGATCTTCAGTGACTTCTAAGTCTGCATAGATTTCTAAGAAACTATGGTTTTTCGTATCATCATAGCCTAATAAAATATGAGCAACAGGATTTTGTTCGATTTCTTCAATCTTTACTGAGTCTGTACTAGTTTTCGTATATAAATCAAATTCTTGATCATAGAAAATCATATATCGGCTATCTGGCTTATTGTCATAGGAAGTTGAAAGTACACCAATACGTGATGCTTTCATAATATCTTTAATCTTTTTTAAGACAACTTGTCTATCCATAGTATTCACCTCTTTCTTTATATTTACCCGTATGCGTTGGCAATAAAAGTTGTGTCAGGTATAACTCATCCTTTATGCATATTGTAAATGTCGCTATAATGAAGATGAAAAAAGAAGGAGGCATCATGGAATGGTACGAAAAATTGTGATTGCACCAGATTCATTTAAAGAAACTTTAACAGCGGCTGAAGCGGCACAAGCCATAGAATTAGGACTACAGGAAGTCTTGCCTGAAACGGTCATCTATGACAAAGTACCGATGGCTGATGGCGGTGAAGGGACGATGCAGTCGCTCCATGATGCCTTAGGCGGAACCATGAAACCTGTAAAAGCGACAGACGCTTTAGGCCGAATTATTGATGCACAATATTCATATGTTGAACAAAGTAAAACGGCTATTATTGAACTCGCAGAAGCTTCTGGTTTAGAAACAATCGAACTCAAACATCGTAATCCGCTTGTGACTTCTACATACGGTACAGGGCAATTGATTTTAAGCGCACTAAATCAAGGTGCACAAAAAATTATCCTCGGTATTGGCGGAAGTGCGACCAATGATGGCGGAACAGGTATGATGAAAGCACTTGGCGTAAAATTCCTTGATGAGAAAGGTGACAACTTACCTGAAGGTGGTGCCCCTTTAATTAATCTAGCGCAAATTGATATTTCTAAGTTAGAAAAACGGCTGAAAAACGTAACTTTTGAAGTAGTTTGTGATGTCGATAACCCATTGCTTGGACCCACAGGTGCTACTCATACGTACGCTAAACAAAAAGGCGCTTCACCAAAAGATATTGAACAACTTGAACAAGCTTTAACACATTATAATCACGTGTTATCAGAAACTTTTCAACATGATTATTCAAATGTACCAGGTGCGGGGGCTGCAGGTGGTACAGGTATTGCGTTAGTTGCTTTTTTAGCTGCAGAACTTTCTCGAGGTATCGATATTGTTTTACATGAAACACAGTTAAAAGCACGTCTGAAAGATGCTGATATTTGTATTACAGGTGAAGGTAAGATCGATCAACAGACGATTTATGGGAAAACACCGATTGGTGTTGCAAAAACAGCTCAACAATTTAACATACCTATTATTGCGTTATGCGGCGTAACTGGAGAAGGCTATGAAGCTGTTAAAACACATGGGATTGATCACGTCTTCAGTGTGACTGGCCTAGATGACAGACCTCCAAACGACCATGCTTCAATCAGTAAAGCAGAAGCACTTGCACATCCATTTCGTTATTTAAAAGCACTCGCACAAGATGCGGCACATAGATTAGAATTAGGGAAGAACGTCTAAGTAGTTAGACGTTCTTTTTTTCTTCAAAAAAATCAACTTCATTTTTGGGAGTTAATACTATAGCGTTCATTGCTTAGGATGTTTAAAACGTCCAACTATCCAAGCAATCAATGCTAATAACATTACACAAATAAAAAGAACGATATTGATATAACTTTTTATTATCTGATCAGGATTAAACAAGCTATTAAGTAACAATATTCCTGTAAGTATGATTAATAGATATTGAACGATGACATAGCGTTTCTTCATATTCAATCAGCACCTCTCTCTTTATATGAGTGATTAACTTTGAAATTAGAATAACATAAAATTATTAAAATATGATTAAATAATTGAAGCGAGTGTGTAATGAATCATCTACCTTGTTTGAGTCATTTGAAATGAAGTCGATTTAAGTAAACATTATGAAAGCTTGTATATTTAAGAGTGAAAAGAAAAAGAGAAAAAATGTGTATTTTATTGTTGACAATCATCAACAATAGGTTTAATATTAGAAAACGTACACAGGGTGTACCATTTAAAATAACAAATCAATAATGGAAAATAAATGCGTAAAAGTGTTGGGGTATCAAGCTTTTACGTTTTAAAAAGTATCATAGTACATGGGGTGTACTATAAAGGAGAAGGAGTTACTTATGTTTAATGAGTTAAAATTTATCAAAAATAATAAGATGTTAATTGTTGCGTTGATTGCGATAGGCTTATTACCTCTGATTTATGTAGCATTATTTGTGGGGTCAATTTGGAATCCATATGATAAGACAGACCAATTGAAAATATCTATTGTTAATGAAGATAAAGCAGCAACACTTCAAGGCAAGAAAATCAATATTGGAGACGAAGTCGTATCGAAACTTAAAGATAATAAAAAATTCGATTTCCAAGAAGTATCTAAAGACACAGCGAAAAAACAATTAAAGAACGGCAAAGCTATCGGAACAATTATTATTCCAGAAGATGCATCTAAAAATGCGACAACATTATTAAATAAAAATCCAAAGAAAATTGAATTAGAAACACAAGTGAACCCAGGTTCAAGTTATACAGGCAGTCAAGCGGCACAAAAAGCGATTGATACTGTAACCAAATCGATTCGCAATACAGTGCGTGCAGAATACTTAGATGAATTATTTGCGGCTAATAAACAATCTAAACAAGGTTATACAGATACATCGAAGGCTTTAGGACAAATGTCTCAAGCAGAAGGACAATTAATTAATGGTAATGAACAGGTGACTGCAGGTTTAAAACAAATGGCACCTATGGCAGGCGCACAAGGTGAACAGTTAGTTCAAGGTAATGAACAAGTGACACAAGGCTTACAACAGCTTCAACAAAATAATGAACAACTTAAACAAAAAATTGATCAAGCAGTAGAAAAACAAACGAATGTCCATTTTGAAAATGAAAATGAACAAGCATTAAATGATATTGAGAAAGTAACAGAAAACAATATCACTAAAGCAGATTACTATGGCGAAACAGTTTTACCTTATATGGCAAGTGTAGGTTTATTTGTAGGTGCTGTATCTTTTGCGGCAATTTATCCATTAACTAAAACATTACGTCAAGATGTCGCACCATGGAAACAATGGTTAGGTAAAGTGTTCTTATATGTCTTACAAGGTTCATTCAGTGCCATCATGTTAAGTCTATGGGTGAAATTCGGACTCGGTTTAGATATTGAAAACATAGGTAAGTTCTTAACAGTCATGTTCTTATGGGCGATTGCGGCAATCGCAGTAACTTCTTTACTCGTATTATTATTAGATCGTGTCGGTTTATTCTTAGCGATGTTATTGTTAGTACTGCAATTAAGCTCAAGTGAAGGAATGTTCCCGATTGAAATGTCAGCCGCATTCTTCCGATTCATCCACCCATTCTCACCGATGTCTTACGCGATTCAAGGTTTCCGTGAAGCCATCTTTACGAATGCAGGCCACTTTACTTTCGGTTTTGTAGCCGCAATCCTTTCTGGTATTGCGTTAGGTGCGATGTTGATTCAATATCTAGTATTAATCTGGTTTAACAAACGTGGCAAACCACTATTCCAAATGAAATTCAACTAATGATAAAATGTGAGTGAAGCGCAATAAGTTGGAGGGACAATCATGAATGACGAAATGAAAGAAGCATTAACTAGATTTGATTTGAGTTTAATGAATATCAATAAATACATTTCAGATATGCTTCAAGAAACAGGATTGAAACATATGATTTCACGAGAGCAATTAGAAGCTTTAATTATGATCCGTTCTCATCGCAGATTAACGATTAATGAACTTGCTGACTTACAAGATATCTTTAAAACTGCAGCTTCTAAACGTATTCATAAACTAGAAAAAATGGGGCTGGTACGACAAGCAGCTTCAGATAATAAGCGTATTAAATTAATGGAAATGACTGATGAGGGCATTCAATTTTTAGAAGAAGTCAAAGAAAAAATGGCATGGATTGTCAGTGAATGTTTAAAAGGACATTTCAGTACTGAGGAAATTGTGCAGTTTGTAGATAAACTTCAAGCCATTGAACAAACATTGAAACAACGTTAAATGAATAACGTAAGGTTAAGCACCGCTACACGATAGAGAGTGAAGCGGTGCTTTTATTTACGCTCAATGCATAGTCAACGTGGGGAGGCGGGTATAGAAGGATAACATTCATGTAAGAGATAAACGTTATAAGTACGAAGGAGTTGGAAAATATGTCAGAAACAATGAAGGCTATGGCTGTTCAAAAGTATGGGAAACAACCTGTTGAGATGATTGATTTACCTGTACCAGAGCCTGGTCCAGAAGAGGTCCTAGTACGTGTGAAAGCTGCTAGTGTGAATCCAGTAGATTTTAAAACACGTGATGGTGATTTAAAAGCAGTCGTGAAACATAAATTTCCGCTAGTACTCGGTAATGATTTGGCAGGCGTTGTGGAGAAAGTAGGGAAAGACGTTAGAAACTTTAAAGTCGGAGATAAGGTATACGGCCGACCTGGCAAAAATAATATGGGAACATTTGCGCAGTATTTTGCGATTAATCAGTATGATATTGCGTTGATGCCGAAGAACTTAGATTTTGTGGAAGCGGCGAGTATTCCGTTAGTTGGTTTAACGAGCTATCAGGCTTTCCATGAAATCATGCATCTTAAAGCAGGAGATAAAGTGTTGGTTGAAGCGGGTTCAGGCGGTATTGGTACCTTTGCGATTCAATTAGGCCGTGTGATGGGCTTGCATGTCGCGACGACTGTCAGTGAAAAAGGTGAATCCTTAGTTCGATCACTCGGCGCAGATGAAATTATTAATTATAAACAACAAAATTTCTGGGATGTCTTATCTAATTATGATGGGGTCTTTGATACGTTAGGTGGCAAAAACTTAGAAAAAGCCTTTACGATATTAAAACCAGGTGGCTCTATCGCATCATTAGTCGGACCGCCGACTATGAAATTCGCAGATACTTGGCATTTAAATTTAGCAAAACGTGCAGGTATTTGGTATTTGTCTCGTCATGTTCGTAAGCTTGCGAAAGCATACCATGTGTATTATGAATTCTTCTTAATGCATCCGAGTGATGCGCAATTACGTACAATTACGAACCTTATTGAAGAAGGCGAAATCAAACCTGTCATTGATAAGGTCTATCCGTTCCATGATACGCAACGTGCACTCGATTATTCAGAACAAGGTCATGCGAAAGGTAAGATTGTGATTAAAGTGGAAGATTAATTGATAGATAACTCAATAACAAAAGGAGCATCCATTAAGGTGCTCCTTTTGTGTATACATATAGAATATTTAAATCAATCATAGGTCACTACATTAATAATAAACCGATAATAATCGCGATACTTGCGGTGCCGTTATTTAACGCATGGACCATATAGCTGTCCCAAAGATTGCGACGGCGTTGATAAGCAAGATAGAAACAAGCACCCATTCCCATATAAAGTAAGAAACCTACGATGTTGGTGCTGGCATGGTTGATTGAAAAAATAGCTGAAGAAATCAGCATCGGCAACCAAAATGAGAATCTAGAGAAAATTGTTTCTTTGAAAATACCTCTGAAGGTGATTTCTTCTAAAAATGGTCCGACAAATGTCAGATGGAACACGAATAAGATGAGTGCAATCACAATCATCGGATTTGTGAAGTCCTGTAGATGTTGAACTTGTTTTAACAGTAATTCATCATTTTCTGAACCTTGTTCACCAAAAACCACTGCCATGACGACAACACATAGTGCAGTCCAAATACGTGTGGCGATGAAATATAGAATATTCCAGGCAATGTCTACAAAACCAAGGGGTTTTAAACTTTCATAACCTTTTTTACGGTAATACCAGACGAGTAACCAGATAACTAGTGCTGACCAAATGACGTAGCCTACAATAATACCTGTGAATGCGAGCGGATTACCATGGGGATTCATAGCGACAAATCCGATTAAAAACATTGCGACAAGTGTTGGTGTCGTACATAAAAACATAAAGACAATCCATAAGATAATGTTGAGCCAACGTCTGCCTTTTGGACGTATGTTGTCAGGATGAGATCGCTTTGATTTTTTTCTGTTTGGTTCATGTGTTTCGTTAGGTGTTATGTAATGTTCAGGGTTGGTTGATTCATCGGTGTAGTAAATATAATCGTCATTTTGTTTAGACATGATGTGACTCCTCTCTTCATTTTAGAGTTCATAATTTCAGTCTATCATACGTTATTAAAAGACAGTGCATTATATCGTAAGTGATGTGATTTCATTCCTAATTGTTAAGTGCGTTATATTGCGTGTTGACAGTGAGAATGAATATCACTTATCATAAAAGTGTAACAAGTTACGCTTATTCGTTTTAAGCAAATAATTCATAAACATAATGTTTTAGTTTTTGTGTGAGATAGTTTAAGATAAATAAGTAAATCATTACGTCTTAAGTCATCAGATGACCGGACATTTAATTTGAGGAAGGTGGTTAAGAAATGAGTCAAGCAGAATCAAAAAACGTTATTTTGATTGGTGCAGGGGTATTAAGCACCACTTTTGGTTCATTTTTAAAAGAAATTCAACCTGACTGGAACATCAAGTTATTTGAACGCTTAGATGGTCCTGGGTTGGAAAGTTCTTATGATACAAGTAATGCTGGCACTGGGCATGCGGCATTATGTGAGTTGAACTATACGGTTGAACAACCAGATGGTTCAATTGATGTGGAAAAAGCGAAAGAAATTAATGAACAGTTTGAGATTTCAAAACAGTTCTGGTCACATTTAGTGAAAACAAATGCGATTGAAAACCCACGTGAATTCATCACGCCATTACCACACATCAGTTTCGTTCAAGGTGTGAAAAATGTTCAATTCTTGAAGAAACGTTATGAAGCATTGAAAAATTTACCGATGTTCTCTGACATTGAGTACACTGAAGATCGTGATAAACTTGCGCAATGGATGCCTTTAATGATGGAAGGCCGTTCTCCACACTTAGCGATTGCGGCAAGTAAGATTGATAAAGGAACAGACGTTAACTTTGGTGAGTTAACACGTAAATTAGCTTCAAACTTAGAAACACATGACAATGCAGAACTTTTCTATCGTCACGAAGTCGTTGGCTTCCAACAACGTGCTGATAAGAAATGGGAAGTAGAAGTACGTAACTTAGATACTGACAATGTTGAAACACATGTGGCAGACTATATCTTTATCGGTGCTGGTGGTGCCGCAATCCCATTACTTCAAAAAACACGTATTGAAGAAAGTAAAAACTTAGGCGGTTTCCCAATCAGTGGTGCATTCTTAGTATGTAATAAACCGGAAATCGTACAACAACACGATGCGAAAGTTTACGGTAAAGAGCCACCAGGCACACCACCAATGACGGTACCGCATTTAGATCGTCGTTATGTACGTGGAAAAGAAAGTTTATTATTCGGACCATTCGCAGCAATCGGACCTAAATTCTTGAAACACGGTTCAAACTTAGACTTATTCCGTTCATTGAATCGTGATAACTTATTAACAATGGCAGCTGCTGGGGTTAAAAACTTATCACTTGTTAAATATTCAATCCAACAAATGTTGATGAAAAAAGAAGACCGTATGAAAGAATTACGTCGTTTCGTACCAGATGCGAAAGACGAAGATTGGGATTTACACATTGCAGGTAAACGTGTTCAAGTAATCAAAGATACACAAGAACATGGTCGCGGCTTTATCCAATTCGGTACAGAAGTCGTTCACTCTAAAGACCACACTGTAGTCGCAATGTTAGGTGAATCACCAGGGGCTTCAACTTCAGTATCAGTCGCATTAGAAATCATTGAACAAAACTTCCCTGACTACCTAGAACAATGGTCAGGCAAATTAAAAGAAATGATTCCATCTTATGGCGAATCATTAATTGAGGATACGAAGTTATTAAACAAAGTACGTAAAGCATCAGCGGATACTTTGAAATTAAATGAAAAATAAGCAATAACACAATAAAACAGTGCTTCCTTAAAGTAGGAGGTACTGCTTTTTTATACATAAGTATGGATTTCATAGTGGTATTGGATAGATAAGAGACAGACTGAGGTTTGTCTGAGGTGAGTAGAAGGGATGTCTAAAATTTCTTGGCAGCACATTGTTGGAATTGTGTAGATTCCAGTTGGAATAAGCATAAGAAAACCATGTTTCATAACTGAGATGAAACATGGTTTTCCTATACCATTTATATATTTCATTTGATTAATACTCTAATAGAGTACAGTAGATGTGTAGACTAAATAAGTTTCAAATGCTTTTGCTTAAGTTGTATGAAGGTGTTCAATTGATTCAGTAGAATATGTGACAGTAAATTCTGGATGATATTTATTGATATAGTATTTTGTTGCGCGTTCATGATCATTATTTTGATAGCTGTGTAAAAATGAAATCACAATTGCTTCTACGCCTTCAGTTTTAAAGTTGCGTATAATGTCTTCTACTTCATCGAAATCAAGACCATTAAGAATCTTGCCTTCATAGTTAATATGTTCTGAAACTTCTCTTCTTAAGTGACGTTGTATGAGAGGGATTGATTGTTGTAGCTGTGTGTTAAATAACTCTGGTTGAATGTCGCAAGCAGTTTTTAAAATTTTTCGGACACCTTCTGTAAGAATGATGCCTGTTTTAACACGCTTATTTTTTGTTAATGCCTGAACAGCTGTTGCTGTATGATTGATAAACTCTCGGATGGCTTCTAAATGTAGTTGACTTTGGCTAAGTAGTTTAACTATATCTTGATCACAGTACTTTAATGTGTCTCTTGTCTTTCCTAAAATTAAATCTCTGTTATTATTTGATGCGTCTGATTCTGTTCTGGTGTCGCCTATACTTTTGGCTGTGCGCATAATAATAATGCTCCTTTCAGTTTTAGAAGTTCATCTATTTTAGGTACTACAACACGTGATACTGTCATAAAAGATGTTGAGTTACTTTTGAGATAGTAAGTAACCATCTATTACTGTGCAATGCTCAATGACAGTATTTGTGTAATCCGGTTATATATTACCACAGTGTAAAATATTTTCAATTAGAATTCTGAATATTACAATTACTTTAAGTTTGTTAAGGGTTGAAATGAGGGCGTTTTAGAAGGATAAATAAATTATATTAGAATTTGATTACAACTAGAAAACGCTGTCAAACGAAAAATTTTTGAAATTTTTTTAGATTTCGCTGTAACCGTTGGTATTTAAGTGACGAACGCAGATAAAAAAATGTCTAAAATGGGCGAGAAAGTGGCTTTTTTGCCGACTTAAATTTGCGTAAAAATATCATTGTGTTAAGCTAAGAAACATCTTTGCTAAAAAGTTAAAAGCAATTTTTTGCAAGGGATAAAGGATTTCAGGTTAATATTTTAGTTAACTCAAATGTTCTTAATCTAAAAAGTAGGGTATATGAAAATATCTTAGTTAAAAAAAGCGGTATAAATACTATTTGATACAACGTTACATAAACAAAGGCATTTGCTTACGAAACTTGGGAGAATTGTTTTAGCTGCTTTTTTGAATAGATTAAGTACTTCATTAGGGGTAAGTATGTGGGGACATACTTTTAGAAGTTGTGCGCAATGAGTTAATTAAAATAAGATTTCAGGGTGAATGGGGAGTTATTCAAAGTCATCTTGGCTTTGTAACTTTGATTTAGATTCTGAACCTTGTCATTGCTATGCCTAAGAACGATCCGTACATTTTATTCCAAATAATTTGAAAGGATGTTTATTTTAGACATGTTTACTTTAGGAGCAACACTGAGACAACAGGTACACCCAGACTGGCAAACGTATATCATGATTGCTTTGTATTTCTTAATCTTATTAGTCATCGGCTACTATGGTTATAAGAAAGCAACAGGAAATGTCAGTGAATACATGCTGGGCGGCCGTAGCATTGGGCCATACGTAACAGCACTCTCCGCAGGGGCATCCGACATGAGTGGTTGGATGATCATGGGACTACCCGGTGAGGTCTATACTACTGGACTTTCAGCTGCGTGGCTTGCGATTGGTTTAACACTTGGTGCATATATCAACTACTTCGTAGTAGCACCGAGATTACGTGTATATACAGAACAAGCTGGTGATGCAATTACGTTGCCAGACTTCTTCAAGAATCGTCTTGCTGACCATTCTAACTTGATTAAAATTATTTCAGGAGGCATTATCGTCGTATTCTTTACCCTATACACACATGCGGGTATGGTATCAGGCGGTAAACTCTTCGACAGTGCATTCGGATTGGATTATCGTTTAGGATTAATCTTAATTTCAGTTATCGTTATCGCTTATACATTCTTTGGTGGATACTTAGCAGTATCGCTGACTGACTTCTTCCAAGGTGTGATTATGCTGATTGCGATGATTATGGTTCCGATTGTCGCATTACTTAAATTAAATGGATTAGACACATTCAATACAGTAACAGATTTAAAACCGACAAACTTAGATTTATTCAAAGGGACAACAATTGTCGGAATTATCTCATTCTTCGCATGGGGCTTAGGTTACTTCGGTCAACCTCATATCATCGTGCGTTTCATGAGTATTAAAACTGTTAAACAATTAAGAACAGCACGTCGTTTTGGTATCGGCTGGATGGCTGTCAGCTTAATTGGTGCAGTATTCGTAGGCTTAATCGGTATCGCGTTTATTCAAGATAAAGGCGTTGAATTAAAAGACCCAGAAACATTATTTATTTTAATGAGTCAAATTTTATTCCACCCATTAGTCGGCGGTTTCTTACTCGCTGCAATCTTGGCTGCGATTATGAGTACAATTTCTTCTCAATTACTTGTAACATCAAGCTCATTGACTGAAGACTTCTACAAATTAATCCGTGGTGAAGAAGCTGCGAAGAAACATCAAAAAGAATTCTTATTAGTAGGTCGTTTATCAGTATTAGTTGTTGCGATTATTTCTATCGCAATTGCTTGGTCACCAAACGACACAATTTTAAACCTAGTAGGTAATGCATGGGCAGGTTTCGGTGCCGCATTCGGTCCACTTGTTGTAATGTCACTTTACTGGAAAGGTTTAAGTCGTACAGGTGCAATCAGTGGTATGATCGCTGGTGCAGTTGTTGTAATTCTATGGATTGTCTTCGCAAAACCATTAGGTGAAACAAATGACTTCTTCAACTTATATGAAATCATCCCTGGTGTGATTGCCAGTGTGTTAGTAACAATCATTGTTTCTAAATTCACGAAGAAACCGGATATAGACGTTTCAGGGGATATCGACCGTGTTAAAGCGGTAGTTAAAAAAGAAATGAGCTAAGTTACTATCATGCCTTAACTAGGATATGAAAGAATACTAATAATCTAATTGAATAGTAGAGAGATAGAGAAGCCTTTGAAGTGATACACAAGTCACTTCAGAGGCTTTATTTTTTGATTGCCATAACCCAGGAAATAAAAAGTATAATTTTCTCTTTCCTTCATCCTTATAATATGAAAACATCCCCGCCGAATGACAGGGATGTAGGGTGTATTGCTTTTATTTTTTATTGTATTTTTCGATTTCTGCTTCACGTAATTCAACACGACGGATTTTACCTGAATTAGTTTTTGGTAATTCTTCAACAAATTCAATCGCACGTGGATATTTATAAGGTGCGACATCGTATTTGACATAATTTTGAAGTTTTTTCACTAAGTCATCACTTGGTTCATAGCCATCTTGTAAGATAATGAAGGCTTTTACGATATTACCACGTAATTCATGTGGGCTTGCGACCACTGCACATTCTTTAACTGCAGGGTGTTTCGTTAATGAATCTTCCACTTCGAATGGTCCGATTGTGTAACCAGAGCTGATAATGATATCGTCTTTACGGCCTTCGAACCAGAAGTAGCCATCTTCATCAACTTTAGCTAAGTCGCCTGACATGAAATAGTTGCCGACGATACGTTCTTGTGTACGTTCAGGCTCTTTGAAGTAACCTTTGAACAATGCAGGTAAATCGACTGGAACAGCGATATTGCCGACTTCTCCGACTTCAGCTAAGTTACCTTCATCGTCAATAATAGTGACTTCACTGCCAGGAATTGCTTTACCCATAGAACCAGGTTTACCTTTAACATCTTTTAATAAACCGATCACTAAAGTACTTTCTGTTTGACCGTAACCGTCACGTACTGTGATATCGAAAGTATCTTGGAATTTCTCAACAACTTCTTGGTTTAAAGGTTCTCCGGCTGATACAGCGTCATGAAGATGAGATAGGTCATAACTACCTAAATCTTGGAGTTTGGCCATAATACGGTACTCAGTCGGCGTACAGCAAAGTACGTTGATTTTGTATTTTTCGAGTAATTCTAAATAGACTGTGCCGTTGAAGCGACCATTAAACACAAAGGCTGTTGCGCCGGATGTCATTGTAGATAGGAATGGACTCCATACCCATTTTTGCCAACCAGGTGCGGCAGTGGCCCATACAATGTCACCTTCACTGATGTTCAACCAATGTTTCGGTGCCATCTGCATATGTGCGTAACCCCAGCCATGTGAGTGTACAACAGCTTTAGGATTGCCTGTTGTACCTGATGTATAAGGTAAGAAAGCGACGTCATCACGTTTTGTCGGTGTGATGTCTAATTCCTCACTCATTTCTTTTTTGCCTTCTTCGACATTAATCCAATCTTCTTTAGTATCCCCAATAATGAATTTTGTTAAGTCATCATATTCTTTTACACCTTCAAATTCATCTGCCCCTGACGCAATAGATAAGACTGCATCGACTTCACCGTGTGTAATACGGTACTGCAAGTCTTTCGTTCTTAACATTTCAGATGCTGGGATTAAAGCGACACCTAATTTCAATGCCGCAATATAAACTTCATAGGTTTCAATACTGCGTTCCATTTTAATGAGTAATGTATCGCCTTTACGCAAACCATGTTGTTTAAATAAATTACCAATGCGATTTGCGCTGCGAATTAATTCATCATAAGTTACTTCTGTTGTTCCACCTGCATTATCTTCAAAGATGATCGCAACTTTTGATTTATCTTTTGCGTACTTCTCAATCTCAGAGACAATATTGAAATCTTCAGGTGCCACTAAATGGGGTTTATTCATTCTTTTACTCCTCCTAACACTAAAAGCACGTTCTGTTATTTTATTTTGAAAATAGAATACCACTCCATTCTATCAATCCTCAACTTATAAGATAAGCGAAGCGGTTTAAATTATTAAGGAAAACGTTTTCTTTTAAAAATTAATTCTACTTAAAGAATAGAAATAGTTGTTATAATGAAACTGAATCAAATTATAGAAAGCAGGTATCAAGATGAAATCCATTCTTTTATTGGGCCAATCCAATATGGCAGGCAGAGGCTTTCTAAATGAAGTTCCAGCCATTATTAATGAACATATCAATGTCTTGCGAAATGGCAGATGGCAAATGATGGGTGAACCGATTCACGCTGATAGACATTTAGCAGGTGTCGGTTTGGCGAGTGCGTTTGCGCAAGCTTGGTCAATCGACCATCCCAATGAATCTATCGGCTTAATCCCTTGTGCTGAAGGCGGCAGTGCTATTTCAGAATGGCAACCCGGAAGTGTACTCATGCGCCATGCACTTTCTGAAGCACGTTTTGCGCAAGAAACGAGTGAAATTATCGGTATCTTATGGCACCAAGGTGAAAATGACTGTAATCAGGATTTATATCAAGTGTATGAATCACAATTAAAAAATGTAATTGCACATGTCAGAAAGGAACTTGATCTGCCTCATGTACCTTTCATCATAGGTGGGTTAGATCATTTAACACATGCAGAAGGTTTCAGTCGTACTTTGACACAACATGCAGAAATCAACCATATTTTACAAACTATGCCGCAACAAGTGCCAGACACATACTTTGTCACTTCAGAAGGGTTAACAATGAATCCAGACGGTATTCATTTTAATGCACAATCATTAAGAAGATTCGGCTTGCGTTATTATGAAGTGTTTAAAACGTTAACGTCATTATACGAATCGTTAAAAGACGAAGCGAGACGTGTTGAAGCCTTATATGAACGTCCGCTATCTAAAAATGAACAAATGCGCGTTGAATATGAAAAGTTAGCGACAGGTCAAATATCATTTGAAACGTTTAGCGAACGCCTTAAATCATAGAAAACAGAATGCACCCTCGTGTCATCAACACGAGGGTGTTAAACTATCTGTTATTAGATTTCTAAAAATTCAAATATTTTTTATGCTAAGTTCGTATCGTTAGGCAAAGTGGCTTTCTTTTTTCTAGTTTTCACACCTTCACGTTTATCTTTCGGCAACTTCACAATCTTATAACCTGTGTATGCGAAGATAATAGAAATGATTGGTACTAAGAAGTTTAAGAATGCGAATGGCGCATACTGCATTACGCCGACACCTAATGTTGATGCGATAAACACACCACATGTGTTCCATGGTACGAAGACAGAAGTCAGTGTACCGCCATCCTCTAACGCACGTGATAAGTTCTTAGGATGTAAACCTTTATCCGCAAAAGTTTGTGCATACATACGTCCTGGTACGATAATAGAAATATATTGTTCAGAACAAGTGAAGTTTGTACCGATACAAGATAGAATCACTGATGTTAATAATGAACCTGTATTCTTTGCCCAACGTAAGATGATGCTAATGAGTGAATCTAACATACCTGAATATTCTAAGACACCACCGAATGTCATTGCGACGAGTGTCAGTGAAATTGTATAGAACATAGATTCTAAACCACCACGGTTAAATAACTCATCCACCATCTTATTGCCTGATTCCATTGTATAACCTGTTTGAAGTGCAGTCAGTGCTTCTGTTAAAGAACCGCCTTGTACAAAAATTTGTGCGAAGAATCCTAAGATAATACCAGCACAAATGGCAGGAATGGCAGGTACTTTAAACATTACTAATACAATAACAGCTAAAGGAATTAACAATAACCAAGGTGAAATCACAAATTCATTCTGCATAGTTGATAGAATTTTCTCAATATTTTTAGCGTCAAAATTACGATTACCATACTGCATCCCAATAATAAAGAATGCGATGAGTGAAATCACAAGTGCTGGGATTGTCGTATAAGTCATATGTTTAATATGTTCGAATAAATCTACTTTCGTTAATCCTGATGCTAAGTTTGTTGTATCAGAGAGTGGACTCATTTTATCTCCAAAATATGAGCCTGAGATGACAGCGCCTGCTACCATACCTGGGTTGATTCCCATACTCATTCCAATCCCCATTGAAGCAACCCCCACAGTTGCCATGGTAGACCAAGAACTTCCGATTGCTAATGCGACAATACCACACAGTAAGACGACTACTGCTAAGAAGAAACGTGGATCAATCAACTGTAGACCATAATAAATCATTGTCGCAACGACACCGCTGCCAATCCATGATCCGATAATCAATCCGACTAAAATAATGATGACAATCGCAGGTAATGCATGTCTGATCCCCTTATACATCATCTGCTCGACATCGTCGAACTTATAGCCATGCAACATTGTAACCCCGATAGCCACTGCTGTCCCAATCATCAGTGGAATATGTGGTTCTTTCTTTAATACTGCGACTGTAAATAACATGACCGCTATCATTAACCCCAATGTAAATAATGACGGCCAAATTCCTATGGCTTTTGGTTTCTTTTCATTTTGTGCTTGTTGTTCTACGTTTTGCCCATTTTTCTCTTCTCCTTGCATATATAAACCAGCCCCTTTTTATATCTTTAGTGTCATAATACATAAAAATGAAATCGCTTTCAACAAACAATTGACAGACAAAATGTTCAAATTCACCCTCTTTTTGTCTTTTCTGAAAATACAATGTCATTTCAGAAAGTTCTACAAAGTAAGTCATACCAACTGTTTTGATAATTCTGACAACTTAAATTTCGCATTCATTTTATTGCTAATTTAAGTATCGAAAAAAATTAAAAAAATTTAAAATGCAGTTGCGAAATCGTCGATTAACGCAGCAGCATTTTAATGAAGTGAATCACAGGAGATATGTCATTAGTTATTACTACCCCTAAATTATAAATTTAAAGCAAATTGCATAAAAATGTAGGAAGATATTAAATGATGTCTTATATTTAGAGGAAGCTTCTTGTGATTGCTAGGCAATACGAGAATAAAAAATGCCTGTTCTTGTTATGAAAATAATAGTAGATTTTCTCTGAGGGATTATAATAGTTATAAATAGAAATAATGAAGACAAATTCAAGAGGAGGTTGTAATATATGAAGCCTTTAGCGAATCATATACTGTCTAGAGCCAATGCCATTGATGCTCCAATTACCAATTTGCAATTACAAAAAATATGGTATTTCACCTTGGGTTATATTATTAATCAAGGTGACTTAGAACTTGCTGAAACTGTTTTTAAAGATTCTAACTTAGAAGGATGGTTATACGGACCAGTAGTACCAGAATTATACGATCAGTATAAAGATTTTAGAAGTACACCTATTCATGATATAGGGGAAGCTGATTCAAGATTTGAAAAGTATAATGAAATGATTGATAAATTGATTGGTTTAAATCCATTTGTATTAGTAGATATGAGCCATACACATACATTTTGGAAAGACAATAAAACAAACATAGTTGAATTCGGCCAGCGACCTTCTTATCGTTTTAAAGACTTAGAAGAGGTTTTCTATGGATAATAACCATCAAAATGAAAATTTAGCTCAATTTAAAAAAGAAAACGGTTTGTTTTATGATAGCAATATCCTGAAAATCAATTCATATATAGAACACGAATACATCAAGTATACTAATAACCCTAATGATTATAGTGTAGCAGGCTGCAAGTTAAACTTTGCTGACATATTGAAACACTGTAAAGACATGAAACCTCAACTTATCCCTTATTCTTCTTTAACTCAAATTATTTTTAAGTATGACTTACGCAGTGTTTTCTGCTTAGTCATTATTCAGATGAAACAGCTAATCAGTGCAACGATTTGATTAAAAGAAAAACATTCAATATTGAGTTTTCTGTAAATCGCTTTATCGAACTTAATATTCAATTAAAATTATAATGTTTTCACAAAAAATATGATTAAATTATTTCAAGAAGGTTACACTGTTACTAAAGGGATTAATAAGTATGGATAAGCTTAAAGCGGAAATTAAGTGAACTTAGGAAAGGAGATAATTATATAGAAAGAACTTTAAAAAGAGGTGTTGTAGAATGAGAAAGATAAAGAATCCGATATTGATTTCAGCGAGTGTGGTTTCGATAGCTATGGTTAGTTTGTTGACATTATCTCCAGTAACGTTCAGTGCTTCAGATAAATATCAATCGATGACGCAACTGCAAGAGGCTACACAAGAGGGTAAAGATTGGACGATCAAAACAAGTAAGGGCACAAATGATACACTTATCGTTGCACCACATGGCGGTGGCATTGAACCAGGTACAAGTGAAATCGCATATGAAATTGCGAATAAAAATAATGCGAGTTACTACACATTTAAAGGTATTCGGCCAATAAATAATAAAGAACTGCATGTCACATCCGCAAATTATGATGAACCTAAAGCACAAGCCATGGTTCATGAGTCGAAAAAGACAGTGACTATTCATAAAACAGCACGTTCTGGTAATGATATCTATGTAGGAGGACGAGATGATGCTTTACGAGAACGCATCACTACGTCGTTAAGATCAGAAGGTTTTGATGTCACAGAAGCGACAGGTAATATTGCAGGGCGTAATTTAAATAATATTACGAATCAAAACCAACAAAAAGCAGGGGTACAAATTGAGTTGAATAATCAATTTGCGAACCAATTCTTTAAAAATAGCGATGCATCTCGTCCAAGCCGTGAAAATCCAGCAAATTGGACAGACCGTATGTCTGCATTCACTGACAGTATTAATAGCGCTTTGAATGAGTCTTAAAAAGTTAATGAATATGTATAAAGAAGCAGCGGCCTAAAAGGTGCCGCTGCTTCTTTAGTGAATCATTCGATATTAAATGAAGTTATTTAGTTTTATGACGAACAAACCAAGTAAAGCCGATAGCCAGAATCAGTCCAATACCACTAAGGATTAATAGTGGATAAAGATAAGGTGGTGTGTAAGAAAGCTGAATGTGTTTTTGACCTTTTTTAACAGGAATGACTGTTTCAATACCATTACCTTTTTTCACTTCGGCTTCTTTACCATCAATTGTCGCATGCATACCTTTTTCGTACGGTGTCGGGATGACTAAATAACCATGATCTTGTGGTTGTTTTGTAAAGGTATAGCCGTGAGATGTAGGTTTGATTTTGACACGGTCAACTGAGCGTGATGCAGTTTTCAACGCTTGATAATCTTCACCGTAGACACCTTTAAGTTTATAACGGTAATTGCCTTTAGGTAAGTTTAATCGCACTTTATCATCGGCTTTGATACGAATAGTTAATGGATTAACCACACGACGATAAGAGTAACCGAGTGAACTGCGGTTTTGCGTGAATTCATTTAGTTTAACTCGGTGTGGTTTATCTGGTGACTGTAGCTCGAGTTCAATTTCAAAATATAAATCTTTATATTTATCAGTCATTGATTTTGGAAGGGTATAATCAATACCGCCATTTTTCTCTTTAACTTTTAAGGTTTTGTCTGTTTTATTCCAGCGTGCATCATCAGCTTCTTCCTGGATTTGGTCTTTATAGTTGATGTTATGTTCTGTTTTGTGAGTCGCTGGCGTAGCGTCATCTAAGACGACACCTTTTAACATCGCATGTTCTTTCTCAATTGGTGTTTTTAATTTTTTATTATCATAGACTTTATCTGTGATGTGAGTAGCAGGGTAATCAATCGTTGATGATGAATGTTCGTATTTATTTTTCTTTCCTTTAATTGTGGATTGCGGTTCAAAACCATAAGGGCGGTTGTGGTCGATTGGGTTTTTGAAGCGGTCTTGTACGTTCCACAATGCCATTAAGTTAGCGCGATTACCTAAAAAGCGATAGTTACTATTTTTATCAATCGGCTGTGCAATCTGCATTGTTTTATCATAGTAATTTAAAATATCTCCATTAAACAGACTAGAGTATAGTGCGATTCCTCTAAAGCCATAAATTAAAGGTGAGTTTTGTGCAGGGAATGAGAGATATTCAATACGACTGAATGGATCTTTCTCTCGTTGCAACTGATCAAATTTATGTTGCAGTTTAGCATTGTTGTAATTGTCTTCTTTCATAGAAGCAATCGGACGTTCATAAATAGACATATGTGTATCATGATAATTTTGTATCATTACCAATTGTTGAATGAATACCAGTAAAACAATTGCGATGTAGGTGGCTTTTCGCTTCAACAAGTGTGGTTGATACAAGCAGATAAATAGGAAAATCATTAATACCAGTGTGACCCACATCCATGTATTATTACCGTCGTATTGTGTATACATATATAACATGACAACGACACAGCCAAGGGCTGTGTATAGGTATTGCTTGATAGATACTTCAGAAAGATGAAGTAAGAATAATGCAATTAAGACACTGGATGAAAGTCCTAAAATGTACACCCATCTGCGTGCAGGCAATGAAAAGCCATTAAAGAAACTATCGAAATAAGGTGTTAGTGATCCTATCAGCATAATCCAAGTTAAAATCGCAAATAAGCGATAGAAATAATGCTTATATAATCTAAATGCAAATAAGGCGATGAATGTCAGTGTTGAAATTGTGATGTAAAAGCCGTCAGAAAACATATGATATTTTTCTTTGAAATCAATGAGTAATGAAAGTGTTAAGTTTGGATTGATTTGACGGTCATTAGCCATAACTGCTGAAACGCCTGTATAAAAACCGAGACTTGCGATCATTAAACTGAGTACTGCCGCAATAATTAAAAGATAAAGCTTCTGTACGCGTTGGACAATGTCTTTATGGTATGGCCAAATAATGCGATATAAAGTATAAAAGCTTAGAATAATAAACTCATAATAACTGAAGTAGAAATTAGAGAATAACGTGACCGCAATCGCAAAGATAAATAAACCGATTTTGCGCGCTTGAAAGAAACGTTCTAAGCCTAATAACGATAACGGCAACAAGATTAGTACGTCACCATAAAATGACCAGGTAAAGTTAAAGTAAATCGTCACTACAGAAATTGCATACATTAACGTTGCAAGTATGACGAAGAAACGGTTGGAATTAAGGTATCTAAAGAAATAGATACTTGTTAAGACTGTGAATACTACACGAATATAACTCAAGAAAATCTGGTTGGCAGCCCAAAATTGTATACTGTGCGCAGGCAGATTAAAGAGTTGTTCACCAATATAGACGATACCGAAGTATAGCAATAATAAAGGTGACGTTGCGTAGTAATAAGATAAGCCTTTTGTATAATCTCCGCCTAAGCCGAATGAAACATCATAAAAACTTCTGAAGTGTGTGTATTGATGATATAAATACTTTTGGAAAGGAACTAACTGTGAAAACCCATCGCCTTTACTAATGAACGCAATGCCTTTTGCCGCATTCATAAAGAAAGGAATAAAGACTAGTGTAGTTAGTGCAATACTCAAGAGTAAAATCAATAGAAAACGTTTGAGCATGGGATGATCGCGTCGCATTATGTTCAGCCTCCTTTAGTCAATAGATTTTTAAAGAAATGAGGACTGAGATAACTTTTATGTCGTCATCTCAGTCCCTTGTTTGTGATGGGTTTAAAATTACAATTGATACAGCAATAAATTCACACTATCTTACTTCAACATCATGTCCTGTTTCTGTTTTCTTGTCTTTCTTGAAGTAAGTTGCACCTTGGAAACTGCCGAAGTTTGGATTGTCTGCACTGTTTTTAGGATTGTAACCTAAGTCTTTAATCGTCTTAAGGTCTTGGTCGCTCATGCCGTCTTCATAATAGACATCTTTGCCGTCATTATAGAAGCGCGGCTTATCAATTGTTTCTTGCAGTGAATCTTTACCGCGTAAGTAATTAGATAAGTTTTCTTGCATAAGAGTCGGTACTTTATTACCACCTGGTGTACCGCCGCCGAAGTAATAATCTTTACCAACCACAATGGTAGGTGAGATGAATGAACGCGGTGATTTATGTTTGTCACCATGGTTATCACTATCTGGTGAATCTGAGAAACGTTTTAAAGCATTGTTCATAAAGAAACCTTGCTTCGTATAAGCGCCAGAACCGAAGAAGTTGTTGAGTGTGTTTGTTGAGCTTGTCATGCGGCCTTGTTTATCAACAACTACAAAGTGTGAACCAGCTGTATTCACTTGTCCTTGTAAACCGAATTGATTTTTAATGTTCTTGTACTTTTCAGCACGTTTTAATAAATAATGATCTCCTGTATGTTTAGTGTCATTTTTTGCTTGATCATTGATTAAATATCTATTTTTAAAGTTTACATTTCTTGCTTCGATAACACTTTCAATAAAGTCATTTCGTTTTTCTTCACCTAAGTTACCATTGATAGACTGATCAATTTTCAGACCTTGAAGTGTCAACATACCGCTGGTCGGGTTAGGTGACGTATAGACTTGGTTATTCAGATAGTTAGTTGAAAGTGGTTGTTTCGTTTGTGTTTTATAGTCAGTGAAATCTTTCTCGCTTAAATGACTCCCGCTTTGTTTAGCAATGCTTGGTCCTTGTGTTTTATAGAAATAATCTGGACCGTGATCTCTAATCCCTTTTAATGTTTTAGCTAAAGCTTCTTGTTTAACGACGTCGCCATTTTGTACGACTTGGTCCTCTTTTTTAAAGAAAGGTGAGTTGTTATCTAAGTTCCCACTATATTTAGAAAGGAGTTTTGCAAGGTCAGTGTTGACTTGAAATCCATCCTCAGCAAGTGGAATAACATAGTTTAAGATTTTCTTTTCACTCATATGACCTTCTTTTTCGTGCATGTCATGCATACCTTGAACAAAACCAGGTACACCGACTTCGTCGCCTTTTTGATAGTTATAGCCAGAAACTGTGTTGTAGTCATAGACAGTAGGTTTGGACCCCTTTTTTCCATCATACGTCAATGACGTACCTTCACCGCCGAGTCCTGCAGCGTAAGGTTCAGTAACTGCTAAAGTATAAGCAACACCGTAAGCTGCGTCGGCTGAGTTTCCGCCTTCTTGAATAATTTTATTTCCGACAGCTCTCGCAATTTTATTGTTCGTTGCGACACCGTATTTCTTTTTAGCGTCTTTATGATTTTGAGAGGCTAATTTATTTTCATAAAGTTCATCTTTATCGACTTGGTCTTCTTTATTTACAAAGTAGAAGACAGTAGATACCAGCAATGTGATGATAAATATAACTGTCAGTACCTTTTTACTATAAATGTTCATGGAAGGTATGACCTCCATTGAAAGACACGTGTTTTTCAGTTTTTAAATCATGCTTTTCATATTTATCTAAAGGTTCATTCGCATTGCTGAGAATAATCATTAAGAAAATGCTGGCGATGATCAATACAATAGCCGCATATAATAAGTAATTCTTAATTTTCATAATAGTAGCCTCCTTTAGTATCTTTAAGTTTGATGGATGGGTGAGAAATACGATTTTTTAGTTTTGTTTTTTCTATGACATTCATATTATCTTTGGTGATTTTATCTCCAGAAGTCTTAATCGGTGTAATCATGAAGTCACTGCGATTTCCATCCCATGATTGTTGAACCGCTAAGCCTTTTTTATTCTCAGATAAGAAATCATCTGAAGTGACATTACCTAAACTGTAGAAGATTGGTGTATTTTGATGTTCTTCAATTTTTTGAATCACTGTATTATGGCCTAAGACCACATCAGCACCTGCTTCTGCTAGGGCGTGACCGTAAGTCTTCTGACGGCTTGTGACATGGGGTTCATCTGGAATACCCCAGTCTACATTGACAACAACCATGTCATTTTCTTCTTTAAGTTTTTTCACTAATGGAACAAAGATTTTCGGATCTAACGCGATAGATGTTGTGGCTTTATTCGCATTCGTATATTTTGAGTTGATGTCCGTAAATGACACAGTCGCAATTTTCTTACCATGAATCGTCTTATGAGATACTTTACTGTTTAATGGGTTTGAACCATTACCGGTTAAAAAGTTATAACCGTATTTTTGATTGGCTTGTTTTTCAATTTGTTTCATATCTGCGAGGTCTACTGCGTTGTTGGTCAAATTAAGATTTGTAAAGCCAAGTGATTTCATAAATGCGATATTATCTAAGTTCTTTTTGACGTTCTTAGATGGATTTTTAGATACGCGATTGATATTCAAGCTAGTTGAAGCATAATCACTTTCTTTAATGATGCTGTGAATGGGGTCGAACATATCATCTAAGTCACTTTGTCTGATGTATTTATTCAAATTGACATTACCGAAGTAAGCTAAGTGAATATCATCTTTATGTTTAGCGAAGACATCGACCTTATGTGTTTTAGCAGTGGCCATGAGCGTTATGAGTAGTATCAGCGCAACGATAGACACAACTAACATGTATTTAGAATTATGCTTCTTTTGATTTTTGGATTTCTTTAAAATCCAATTCTCTATATTGAAACGTTGCTTGTTAGCCATACTCTAACTCCTTCTTATTTGATAAAGCTATATGCGAATAACACGACGTACGTGATACAAGTCAGCAGCATACATGAAGCTAACGTAGTGATTGTACCTTGTTTTTGAATGGTATTCGCGATAATGCCTGGAATGACAATACCGATACCGGATATCTGCACGACCTCAAAGGGGGTCAGTGGATATATCAAGTCAAAAACGAATTTTATAATCATGCCGGTTAAAATCATTGCGGCGAACTTTCTACGTCCATAAAGTAAAGCAACTTTACTAATACCGTGTGCCACAATGAAGTATGTCAGACAGCTGATAATCAGTACTGACAGCAACATAATAGGTTGATCAAATATTAAAGCTAAATAACCAGGTACTACGAGCCCTGCAGGATTGATACCGAATTTCTCAGCGAATATCAAGCTGAGTACGATACCTACAAATAATGAGAAATACAGCTCTGAACCTACCAAAATTAATCCATCCCTTCTAATAAATTCACGACTTTCTTGCCGTTACCATGAATATTGCCGACACAAAATACCAGTGCCGATTTGGATTCCTCATAGATTGCTTGTTCTACTTCTTCGAAAGGTCTTCCTTCAAAGTTCAAGTATTTTTTATCTGGTTGAGATTTCATGACTTCTGTCACAAGCTGCGTACTCTTGCCGACACAAATCAACGTGTCGAAGTCTACGTCAGTAATGAAATCTTCAGCAAAGAGTTTTGTTCTATCTAAACGGTCACCACGACAATTCAAAATAATGACTTTCTTTTCATAGGGATATTTGTAGTCGATTACTTTTTGGAGAATCGCTTTAGATGACTGAGGTTCGTTTGCGGCGAAGGCATTAACGAAGATGTTCTTAGTATCGTTCTTATGATAGTAGTGTATATGTACTGCGCCACTATCAGGCGGTGCGTTCAACATACCTTCAATTGCGACATCTGGATTGGCGCCGATTGCTTTTGCGACACCCATCGCAATCGCGACATTGTCAGGGAAGACGATATAGTCAAATTTTCGAAGTAAATCTTCTTCAACTTTATCTCTGTCCACGACAATCGTTTCAGTGTTGCGTTTATCTGCGACTTTCTTAAAGAAGTCTGTGTAATCGTCTTTCATGATGACAAGTTTTCCGTTATAAGGAATTGTTGCGGTAAATGCTTCTGCCACTTCATCTAATGTCGGACCTAAAGTTTCCATATGGTCTTCCATGACATTGACGATGACACCCACATTCGCCTTTAATAACTTTTCTTGAAAGACGATTTGATAGTCTGGATTGACGGCCATACATTCATTAACGATGGCTTTACCTTTGTTGTCGATGACATTCTGCAAAATATCTTTTTGCTCTCCGATGTTCGGACCTTGAGGTTTACGAACGACTGGATATTCTTCTTCATCAAACCAATACAGCATTCGGGCATCAGTTCCTGTTGTTTTACCAATAACTTGGTAGTTATCTTCTCGTAAGATGCCGTAGATTAATCGAGTAATGGTGGATTTACCGCGAATACCGTTAATGTTGATACGTATCGGGATCTGTTTGATACGTTTTCTATGTACATGCATTTCACGAATGCCAAGTACTAAAATCAATGCGGAAAATATGATTACTAATAACAAAATTTTCACCTCGTTTTTTTATCCCCGAACAGATTAACATATCAAATATTAAAAAAAATCTAATTTTACTAAAATGTAAGAATGTTTATTATTTGTTAGAAAAATGTAATAGATTTTAGTTAAAACCTATCAATCATCATTAAATGATTAAAATGTCATAATATACAGGCAAATGTGACAATTTTATAACAGGCACTACAAAAACTCAGGAAAAAGTTGATAGGTCTCACTTTATAAAGGTCTCCATTATTGTTTAACAACGGTAATATTTGTAATCTATGTAATATTCTTAATTATTACTATTAAAATCTAAAAAATAGTTTATATGTATCAATTTATAATTACACAAAAACGGAACTATTTTAAATGTATCAAGCTTAATGCGGCGATGTATGGTATAGAAAATTTTGTAAGTTGGAGATGGCATTTACCATTGAAAATGGAAAGTTTATGAAAATTAACTACTATGTTAAGTAAGATAATCTTATGGGAATTTATTTTGAGACAGACCAGCTTAGAACGAACTATTGAAAAGCTTATCGCATATATGTAAGGTAACTCGGGAAAAGATTATTAACGATATAGAAGAGAGAAGGAAGAAAAAAATGGAAACGATTTTGGTTGAAGAACACTATATACTGACAGATGTACAAGAAAAAGTGAGGAATTTAGTTTCGAAAGATCCTAAAGGTGTACCGTTAGAAACAATGCTTTCAGCTTTAGAAGAAAAGACTGACTTTCATGGTGAAGATGATCTAGACCAACATAAAACGCGTATGAAATTTATGAATGACAATAACGTACGTATGCAGGTTTTATCTTATGGTAAAGAAGCACCTTCACTCTTAACAGGACAGGAAGGAATTGAATTATGTCAGTTATGTAATGATGTGTTAGGAGAGTATGTGGACTTACGTCCGACACGTTTTCAAGGCTTGGCGGTATTGCCGATTAATGAACCAGAAGCAGCAGCACAAGAATTAAGAAGAAGTGTAAAAGAACTAGGGCTTAAAGGTGCGTTGATTGCAGGAAGAGGAGAAGACGGTACGTTCTTGGATCATCCAAAGTATGAGGGGATATTTGAAGCGGCTGCAGAATTAAACGTACCTATTTACTTACATCCAGCACCGATTAAATCAGAGGTCTACCAAGCTTATTATAATAGCTCAAGCTATGATGACGTCACTGCATCAATATTTGCGTCATTTGGCTATGGTTGGCATGTGGAGACAGGGATTCATGCGGTTAGATTAGTGCTTTCAGGATTATTAGACCGTTATCCGAATCTACAAATCATCCTCGGCCATTGGGGAGAATTTGTGCCGTTCTTCTTAGAGCGTATGGATCAAGCAATCATATCAGAACATTTAAAACAACCTATCAGTATGTATTTTAAAAATAACTTCTACATCACGCCGAGTGGGATGTTATCGAGACCTCAATTTGAAATGATACGTCACTATTTCGGTATTGATCGTATCTTATATGCATCGGATTACCCGTATATAAAACCAGAGGGATTAACGACATTCTTAGATGAATTGAATCTCACACCAACAGAACAAGCTAAAATTGCTTATCAAAATGCGGAACGTTTATTTAACGTTGATACAGAGCAAGATTAAATAAACTGCATTATGTTATATAAAACAAAAATAAGTACAATAAGTTTGAACATTTGATGAAAAGATCAGGTAAAGTTGATTTGGTTTGACGTGAAACATTCAGGTATTTATTGTCTATGAAATAAAGTATACTTGACAAATCAAGTATAATAAAAAAGCGTTTGAATTTACGTAAATAATGACGTCTATATTTCGTAAAGATATAAGTAGAGCCTCTATTTCTGACAGGCTCTACTTTTTATGTTCGGTTATAATAATTTAAAGTTATACTTATTTGTTTTAATCAAATAATTTAAGATTAATGATAAACATATTTAAGATTTAGAAAGGTTATTGATAATTTAAGGAAAACGTTTGCTTGCGATAAGGTTGTAATGACAGTATTGTTAAAATACAACTTGTGAGCGATTGTATGTTTTAAACATACAATGTTTTATAATATGTACAATTAAATATTTCGATTTGCTATTATGATATTAATGTGAGGCAAGAGAAACTTCGTAACAACTAGGAGGTCTTTGATTAGAAATGAAAGAAAAAGCAATATTAAAATCGCTTCATGTATGTTTAGGTATCAATGTTAAAGCATACGATTCTAATCTGAATGAGATACAGGAGTATACATCGAAGAAAATGATAAGCCCGCAATATAACGAACTAGATCTTATTAAATCTGTTGAAGATGAAAAGAAAAGGCATAATTACTATATTTTAACAGGTGCCATGAATGAAGTATTTCTACTTCATAACTTTGAGGACAAGCATTATCTGTTTGGTCCGTTTAATGTCCATTGTTTACCACCGGACGACTTCTTTACACACTTTTTAAAACAACAAAACATCAGCATTAAATTTAAAAAGGCAATCAATGATTATGCACCAGAAATAAAGCTCTATTCTCTAGAAGACATTAGAGACATTATTAAATTAGTGCACTATCTTTTTACATTAGATCGTCAATCAGACCCGACTTTTGAGCCTATACATAGCTATGTAGAAAAGTTGCAGAAAATGTTAGACGACGCTGGGTTAGAGAAATTATTTTTTATTGAAAATGAAAACGAAAAGAATAAATTAAAGTATGAAAAGCAAGTGATGGATTTAGTTAGACAAGGTTCTATAACAAAGTTGAAGAAATCTCTATCAGATTTGGAAGGAGGAATCATGCCAACAAGCAAAAGAGATTCTATTCGTAGTGAGAAGAATTATTCGATTATCGTTTTTGAAAAATTATCACAACTCGCAATAGAATCAGGCATGGATGTATTAGAAGCAACCCGCACGAGAGACCAAATGATTATTGACAATGAAGCCGCTAAAAACTTTTCGGAAATTATGAAAGTCAGAAATGGCGCTATCGTATTTTTCACTCAAAAAATAGGTGAAATCGTGGATGAAGAGCTCTCCCCATTTTTATCTTCAATTCTCAACTATATCAACCAGAATCTTTACAATGAAATCACGATAGAGTCGATTGCTAAAGAATTTAACATTAGCCAAACGACCTTAAATTTAAACTTTAAAAATGAACTTGGTATGACAGTTAAAAAGTATATTACTAAGTCAAAACTAGAAGATGCTAAAAAGTTATTAGATCGTAACTTAAGCATCAGTGAAATCTCCCAAATGTTAGGTTATGCAGATTCTTCTCATTTCTGTAAGAAATTTAAAAAAGAATTTGAAATGACACCTACACAGTACCGAAGAAATAATAAGTTATAACAAGTGATTTTTAAGAGTATTGATACATTTCCGTCATTTCTTACTATATTTATGATTTAAAATTAAATATCATTATATTTAAGTCGTTTAATTTGTTATTGCACTCTGCTCATTTGAGTCCTCATGAATGGAGAGTTGTTATTTCTAACTACGTGTTCCTCTCCAACGAACTACACGTGCAATGCAAGTTAGTACGGCTTTTTTATATAATAAATTTAATGTTTTTATTTGAGAAAATAGAAATTGGTATTAACCAAACACAAGGATTCTAAGTACTATTGCTATATTTAAAAAATAGAAAGATGAATAACTACTTTTTAAAGAAATTAGTACATTTTCCATTATTTAATACAATATTTTAAAGGTTGCTTTAAATATAATTACAGTAAGTCGTCTAATTTGTTAGTGCTTCCTACTCATTAAGTGAGTCCCCAGGGATGAAGAGTCTGTCTATTTCAAACACTAGTTCTTCTCCGACGTTCTACAGGAGCATTTCGAATTAGTGCGGCTTTTTTTACTAAGTTTAGGGTTATAAACAACAAATGCATTTTTGTTATTGAAAGGAGAAATTCATGAAAAACAAATCAAATGGTTTTGACGCGAGACGTCAAAATAAATACGCAATCCGTCGATTTACGGTCGGAACGGCATCAATTATCGTAGGGGCTACTTTGTTATTTGGTTTAGGACATGAAGCAAGAGCAGCAGAGGAAACTACATCTTCAAGCCAAACTAATGAAGCGGGCGTAACGTCGCCTAATGATAATACACCATCACCGTCATCAAGTGAAAATACTACAGCAAATACGAGCGAAACAAATACACAGCCAAAAGATACAACAGTAGATAATACAACAACACCAGCAGTTGAAGAAAATGTGTCTGTACCATCAACTGAAAATTCAACAACAGAAGCAACAACTCAGCCAGACACAGCAACTCAGCCAGACACAACAACTAAAGCTCCTGAAGCACAACCTTCATCACCGGAGCCAACAAACGATCAAGTAGCACCTAAAGCTACAGAAGGTTCAACAGCAGCACCTAAAGAAGAAACTACTACGTCGGCACCAAAAGAAGTATCAAAAACAGAGGCACCTGCGACAACAACAAAAGTTAATGAACCATCAGCTCAAGGCGCTGAAGCACCAACAACACCTGTACAACCAACACCTGAAGCAGCACCAACAACTTCTGAACCTGTTACAGCACCCTCAACAACAGAAGTGCCACAAACTCAAAAAATTACAGCTTCAGAACCTGAAAATTCAGTTGTTGAGCAGGGTAATGAAGCATTAGCAGCACAAGCAGGCGTCACACCACAAGATTCACCAGATGTAGCGGCAGCTAAATTATTACAACAATCATCTCAAAACAAAGATGCAAACACAGTTGAAACTACAGCAGAAACAACACCATCTTTCAGAATAGCAACACGTGCAGCTGATACTTTAACAAACACATTAGTAACGCAAACAGGCGCTAATGTAAATAATTTGGTTACAATTACAAATCCTCAAATCAGTGAAACTCAAATTGACCCTAACCAAAGTGGAAACTTCCGTTTAACAGCTGACTATGTAATCGACAAAGCAGTTAAAGGCGGAGATTACTTTACAGTTCAAATGCCTGAGTATGCAACATTTAATGGGGACTTAAACTATAAAAATTTAGATAACAAAGCTACAACATCATTGGTAACAGCAACAGGTTTCACAATTGCCGAGGGTGTATATGATACAAATACTAAAACATTAACATATACATTTACAGATTGGGTTAATGATAAACAAGATATCTCAGGTCAATTCAACTTAACACAATTTACTGATAGAACTACAGCTTCAAAATCAGGAACGTATACGTTGGATTATGATATCGCTGGTGAGAAATATAGCCCTAGAATTACTTATAATTATGCTTCACATGAGCAGGGAGTATATCCAGCTTCAATTGGTTCAATGATCACAAGTGTAGATGCTTCAGGACAAACAAAAGATTTCCAACAAATTGTATATGTGAATCCTACAGATACAACACTTAGTGAAGCTTTCTTAACGTTAGCTCCAAAAGATGAGAATAGTAATGCTATTTTAGATATTAATACTACGCAACTTCATATTTATAAAGTACCGAATAAAGCAGATTTAACAGATAGTTATGCTTTTGATGCTTCTAAATATCAAGATTTAGCACCAGAATTTTATAAAAATAATAGAGTATATACAAATGAACGTGGTGAATTAGAAGTAAGCTTCGGTGCAATCAGTGATCCTTATGTGGTTGTTGTAGATTCTAAATACGATCCAACACGTGGTACGCAGTTAACAACAACAGATACAATGTTTGCACAAGATACGACTGGTAGAAGAGCTTCATTCTTCTTCGGAAATACCTTTATAACTGAATCTAGTAGTGGTACGGGTGAAGGTGTAGTTCAAGCGTACAAATTAGGAGATTATGTCTGGGAGGATATCAATCAAGACGGTATTCAAGAAACAAATGAAAAACCGCTTGCAGGTGTTAAAGTTACTTTAAAAGATAAAGCTGGTCAAGTATTACAAACAGCTACAACTGACGAATATGGTAACTATTTATTTAACAACCTTGTAAATGGAGACTATGTTGTAGAATTTGAAACACCAGAAGGTTATGTAGCGACAACAGCGGATGCTGGCAATGATAGAGCGAAAGATTCTAATGGTCTAGTTGCAAACGTAACTATTAATGGTGCAGATGATTTTACAATCGATTCAGGATTCTATAAACCAGTTCCAGCGACATACAACTTAGGTGACTAT